>NZ_JAKGTE010000005.1:0-242565 GCF_022324665.1 Clostridium sp. YIM B02500
TCGCGAAATTATTATATCACAAAGGGATGACTTATTTATTTTTTACAAATTCTGTTTATTCAACAACCTATTAGTTATATAAATATAAACAAGTAAGAATAAATAAAAAAATTGTTGGTTTATAAGTATCGTAATTACAAAAAAATACTTAATAAGACAGCCATTATGTAATCATAAATAGAAAATTAAGAAAATATAATATAATTTCAGGAATTTATTGTATAAATATTCCGCGTTTGTTAAAATGTTATTAAAGTTAATTAAATAACTGAATTGTTATATAAACATGATTACGAATAAAACGAATATAATATTGTGTGCTTAAATATCTATTTAATCAAGATTTTTGAATTAACAGGAAATTAAGGTAACGATACCGAACTATTATAATTTAATAGTGATGCAGGAGATAAATATGAATATAAAGGATATAGCAAAATTAGCACAGGTTGGAGTCAGCACTGTTTCAAGAGTATTAAATAATCATCCTGATGTTAAAGAAAGTACAAGACAAAAGATTTTGGAAGTAATAAAAGAAAGCAATTATATACCTAATAATAGTGCTAGAATACTAAAACAACAAAACACAAAAAATATAGGAGTTTTAGTAAAAGGCGTATTCAATCCATTTTTTTCTCAAATGATTAATGTCATAGGAAATATAATAAATGAAAATGGATATACAATGATATTGCATCAAAATGATTATAAGAATGACCAAGAGGTTGAAACTTTAATAGCTTTTATAAAAGAAAAGAAATTACAAGGAATTATCTGCTTAGGCGGTAATTTTGCTGATATTACAGATGACTGTTTTAAAGAAATAAATGTCCCTATAGTACTAACTTCTGTCAATACTGTTTCAAAACAAGGCAAGGAATATTATTCATCGGTTGGTATAGATAATGTTAAAAGTTCATATGATGCAACCTCATATCTGATAGAAAAAGGTCATAAAAAAATAGCATTAATTTTAGGAGAAGCTGATGATATAGGCGTAAGCATATTAAGAATGCAAGGATATAAGGAAGCATTAGAAAAAAGTAAAATAAAAATTGATGATGAGTTAATTATTGTTGGTGAATATTCAAGCAGAGGCGCATATAATGAAACACTGGAATTATTAAAAAGAAGAAATGATATCACTGCATTTTTTGCTCTTTCAGATATTATGGCTATAGGTGCTGCTAAAGCAATTCTTGATAGTGGGTTAAAAATTCCTGAGGATATATCAATAATCGGATTTGATGGCATGGATGAAAGTGAATATTATAATCCAAGTATAACAACAGTAAAACAACCGGACAAGCTAATGGCAACTATGAGTATAAATTTATTGATATCTCAGATTAATGAAAAAAAAGAAAACCAACACATATTATTAGAAACTAAGTTAATTGAGAGGGATTCATGCTTCGATTTGTTAAAGTAATGGTTATTGATATCTAAAGAATATTGAAAAGGAAAATAATATATATAATACTTTAAGTTATTATATATATTCCTAGAGGGTGGAGGAATGAGAATGAAAAGAGGTAGTGGAATCATTATGCATATTGCATCTTTGCCAGGTAGATATGGAATTGGAACATTTGGAAAAGAGGCATATGAATTTGCGGATTTTTTGAAGAAAGCGGGTCAAAGTTTTTGGCAGATACTTCCCTTAGGACAGACTAGTTATGGGGATTCACCATACCAGTCATTTTCGGCATTTGCTGGAAATCCTTATTTTATTGATTTTGATATTTTAGAGTCTGAAAATTTGATAAGAAAGTCCGATTATGATGAAATAAATTTTGGTGATAATCCAGAGCGTATAAATTATGAATTGTTATTTAAAGAAAAATTGAAAGTATTAAAATTGGCATATGAAAATTTTAAGCAGAAACAATCTGAGGATTTTAAGAATTTTGAAAAAGAAGAAGATATGTGGCTTGATGACTATGCTACATTTATGGCCTTAAAGAATAAGTTTGACCTAAAAAGTTTTCAAACATGGGATGCTGATATTAAATTAAGGAAAAATGATGTTTTAAAGAACTATAAAGAAGAACTTAAAGATGAAATTCAATACTGGAAATTTGTCCAATACGAATTTTTTAAACAATGGACAAACTTGAAAAATTATGTTAATGAATTGGGAATTAAAATTATAGGTGATATACCCATATATGTTGCAGAGGATAGCGCAGATTTGTGGAGTAATCCAAAAGTATTTTTAGTAGATGAAGAAACGTTAACTCCAATAAAAATTTCAGGCTGCCCACCTGACGCATTTTCTTCAACTGGGCAGCTTTGGGGAAATCCTATTTATAATTGGGAGTATTTAGAAGGAGAAAACTATAAATGGTGGATAAATAGAATCATGCAGAGCTTAAAGCTTTATGATGTAATAAGAATAGATCATTTCAGAGGCTTTGAGGCATACTGGTCCATACCTTATGGAGAGAGAACAGCTGTAAATGGAGAATGGGTAAAAGGACCAGAAATGAAATTATTTAATGCAATAAGAAAAGAACTTGGAGATATAGAGATTATAGCTGAGGATCTAGGTCTATTAACTGAAGATACTATAAAATTTAGAATAGAGACTGGTTTTCCAGGTATGAAAGTATTAGCATTTGCCTTTTCAGGTGATTGTGAAAATCCATATCTACCGCATAATTATGAAAGAAATTGCGTGGCATATACTGGGACTCATGATAATGATACTATAAAAGGTTGGATTCAAACGACAGGAAGTAAGAATGAAGTTGAGAATGCAGTTGAATATTTAAATCTTACAGAAAAAGAAGGGTATAATTGGGGATTTATAAGAGGAATATGGAGCAGTGTTGCAGATACATCTATTGCACTTATGCAAGACTTCTTAAATCTTGGAAATGAAACTAGAATAAATTTACCGTCTACTATTGGAGAAAATTGGACATGGAGAGCAAAAGACGGTGTTTTTACTAATGAGTTAGCAAATAAAATATATAGATTAACTAGAATTTATGGAAGGTGTGAGTAAGTGTGGATAAACAAAGAATAAGAGATGGTATAGAAAGATATTTAAAAGTAAAACATGCAGTAAAGTTGAAGGATGCTCAGGATTATGAAATTTTTAATGCGCTTTCATTAACTATTTTGGAGGAGATAATTGATAATTGGAATGAAACAAGTGAAACTTATAACAAAGGAAGAATGGCATATTATTTATCAGCAGAATATTTAATGGGAAGAGCTCTAGGTAATAATTTAATGAATTTAGGTTTATACGATGAAGTTAAGGATGTTTTAAAAGAGTTAAATATAGACTTAAATAGAATCGAAGAAATAGAAGAAGATGCAGGACTTGGTAATGGTGGGCTTGGAAGACTTGCAGCATGTTTTGTGGAATCTGCAGCGACATTAAACATGCCCTTAGTTGGATATGGAATAAGATATAGCAATGGGTTATTTAAACAAAACATTGAAAATGGGTTTCAAACTGAATGTGAAGATACATGGTTAAAGTATGGGGATTCATGGAGTGTTAGAAAAGATGATGAAATTCAAATAATTAGATATTCAGATATGACAGTAAAAGCAGTTCCTTATGATGTACCTATAATTGGTTATGGAACTAAAAATATAAATACTTTAAGATTATGGCAATGTGAGGCTTTAAGAGAATTTGACTTCAATCTATTCAATAACCAACAATATATTGAAGCTGTATCAGCAAGAAATAAAGCAGAGGATATATCAAGAGTATTATATCCAAATGATACAGCAGAGGCAGGAAAGATATTAAGGCTTAGGCAACAATATTTCTTCTCAAGTGCGTCTATGAAAGATATACTAAAAAAACATAAGGCTAAATTTGGAGCAGATTTTTCTGAATTTGTAAAATACAATGTAGCACAATTAAATGATACTCACCCAACAATATCAATCCTTGAATTTATAAGAATATTGGTTGATGAAGAGTATGTAGAATTTTCGGAAGCGTTATCAATAGCTAAAGAATTTTTTGGATATACAAATCATACAATACTTGCTGAGGCACTAGAAAAGTGGGATATAAGATTAATAGAAAGATTATTCCCAAGAATACTTCAAATTGCATATCAAGTTGATGAAGCATTAATGAATGAGCTAAGACAAAAAGGATATGACGAAGGCGCAATATGGAATTTTAGAATTATTGCAAATAATCAGATGAGAATGGCCAATTTAGCCATATTTGTTGGGAGAGCTGTAAATGGTGTTGCAGCACTTCATACAGAAATTTTAAAGAAGAATGAATTAAATCATTGGTATCATTTATATCCAAATAAATTTCAAAACAAAACTAATGGAATTACACCAAGAAGATGGCTTAGGCTCTGCAATGCAGAATTATCCGAGCTTATTACAGATTTGTTAGAAAGTGAAGATTGGATTAAAAATTTAGAGCTTCTTAAGGGTCTAGAGAAATTTAAAGATGATGATGCAGTGCTTGAGAGACTTATGGAAATTAAGCATGAGAAGAAAGTTCAACTAGCAGATTATATTAAACAAGAAGAGGGAATTAATATAGATCCATATTCATTCTTTGATATTCAGATTAAGAGATTACATGAATATAAGAGGCAGTTATTAAACGCTTTATACATTTTAGATTTATATTACAGAATAAAAGAGAATCCAAATTTAGATATACCAAAAACAACATTTATATTTGGAGCTAAAGCATTCCCAGGATATAGAAGAGCTAAGGGGATTGTAAAATTTATAAATGAAATAGCTAGACTTGTAGATAATGACTCAGAAGTTTCTAAGAAAATAAAAGTTGTTTTTGTTCATAATTATAGGGTGTCTTATGCTCAAAAACTATTTCCAGGTTCAGATTTATCTAAACAAATTTCAACGGCTGGGAAAGAAGCTTCAGGGACAGGCAATATGAAATTTATGTTGAATGCTACTCCAACATTTGGAACTTATGATGGTGCTAACATAGAAATTGTTCAAGAAAGTGGAGAGGAAAATAACTATATATTTGGACTTAGAGTAGAGGATATTGAAAGAATTAAGCATGACTATGATCCAAAATGGTATTATAGAGAAAATCCAAGTATTAAGAGAGTAGTTGATACTTTAATCGATGGTACACTAGATGATGGAAGAACTGGATACTTTGAAGATTTATATAATGCTTTGTTAGAAGAAAGAGATCAATATTATGTACTTGCAGATTTTGATTCATTTAAGCAGACTCAAGAAAGAGTGTTTGAAGATTATAAGGATAAAAAGAAATGGGCTCAAAAATGTTTTGCTAATCTATATAGTTCAGGAACATTTTCAAGTGATAGAACTATAAAGCAATATGCAGATGAGATTTGGTATATAAAACCTGCCACTATTAAATAATTATTGATTTAAAAATAAAATAATTAAGAGTTATGGAGAGAGAAAAATTTTATATCCATAACTCTTTATTTTTTTTACGTATTATAGTCATTTTTAATTACTTAAAATCAATTTTTAACACATGAATACGGAATTGGTTGAGGTGTAAAATAATTACGTATAAGTTTACATTTAAATTTGTTTACGGTATTATTAATATAGAAAAATAAGGCGTGTATTCATAAAGTTAGCAAGTGAAATCATAATTTTTAGGAACTTCTTTTTTTATCATTATAGAGTAAATAGGATTATTTTAAAGTTGGAAAAGGAGATTGAGTATGAAGAAAATAGTAGTATTGGATGGAAGAACTTTAGGAAATGTAGACTATATTAAATTAAATGAGTTTGGTCAGGTGATTTATTATGATTTGACATCTGAAGAAGAAGTTGCAGGAAGAATTAGAAATGCTAATATTGTTTTAACTAATAAAGTTAAGTTAAACAGGGAAAATTTAAAAGATGCGAGCGAATTGGAATTAATATGCGAAATGGCTACAGGATATAACAATATAGATATAGAATATGCTAAAGAAAGAAATATTGCGGTAACTAATGTAAGAGGATATTCGACTACGACTGTAGCTCAACATACTTTTGCTATGTTACTTCATTTATACGATAATATAAGTTATTTTGATAACTTTGTTAAATCTGGAGAGTACTCAAGATATGATATGTTCACAAATTTAGAAGCACCATATAAAGATTTATGTGGTAAGATATGGGGAATAATTGGACTTGGAGCCATTGGAAAAAGAGTAGCTAGAATAGCTCAAGCTTTTGGTGCAAGAGTAGTATACTATTCAACTTCAGGAAAAAATTCAGATTCAGATTTTGCAAGAGTGGAGTTTGAGTCTTTGTTAAAGCAATGTGATATTATTTCAATACATGCTCCTTTAAATGAAAAAACTGAAGGATTATTAAATTATGAAGCTTTTACTAAAATGAAAAAGGATGCTGTTTTAATTAATGTTGGAAGAGGTCCTATAATTGTGGATGAAGATTTGGCCAGAGCTTTAGATGAGGAGATAATAGGTGGTGCAGCTTTGGATGTATTTAAAGAGGAACCTATTCCAGTAGAAAACTCACTATTAAAAGTAAAAAATAAAGATAGGCTGATTTTGACACCCCATGTAGCGTGGGCAAGTGAAGAAGCTAGAAGTAGGTTGTTTTCAGATTTATTAGAAAATATAAGTGCGTATAATAGAGGAGAAAAAAGAAATAGAGTAGATATTTAAAGATTATAAATTTTGGATAAATTATAAGAATAAACTAATAAAAGCTTAAATTAGCGGGAGGCTTTAATGAAGAATAATAGGGAAATTTTTTATGGGACATCGGCATTAAGATTTTATAACAAAAAAGATGTTATAAATGGGAAAGTTATAAAAATAAACCCTGCATTAATTACTATACTGGATAAATTAGATGAATCACTTGATATTGATACAATTCAAGGTAAGGTGATTGAAGAAGTAGAAATTTTGCTAAAACAAGGTAATATAAAAACATTACATGTGGATATAAACTTCGATGATTATAGCAATTTTGGAAGTGATGGTCCAAGCCTTAATTCTCACATTTTTAACATAAGCTTTCTTGAAAGATTAAATACGATAGCTGGATTATATGAGGTATTTTTGAATGTACATTTACTTACGGATTATCCTAAGATTCATATAAAAGATATTAAGCACATAAATGTTGGGGCTGTATGTTTTCAGCTAGAAGTAGTGAAAGATCGCCAGGAATTAAAGGAAATTATAGATGAGATAATTGAAATGGGAGCTTGCGTAAGCCCTGTGATTGAGGTTGTCGGAACGGATAGATTTATTCCAAAAACTAAGAAAGAAATACTGGAATTTATATTGCCATTTCAAGATAAGATTGGAATGTTAACATTTCAAGTGGAGGCTACAGGTGCACGTTCAAGTAATTCATTTGGGATGTTGAATTCGAAAGAAATAGCAGATTACATTAATTATTTTACTAGAAACTTTGATGGAACAGTGCAGATGCAAGGTGGAATTACTACTGAAACTATAAAGTCAGCCATTAAATTGGGAAGCGAGTTTTTAGTATGCGGTACAGAAATATTTAATAATAAATTAGGATATTCTTCAATGGAAGTTATAGAAAACATGCTTAAAGAAGCAGATAAAGCATTGTGTATTGAAAGAAAAGAATAAGTTAAAATATTATTAGTGAGAAAAGCTTGAATAATTTAGATGCAAGGTATAAATGATTTGTTCATTTATACCTTCTTTTAATATGTAAAGGAAATAATTAATATGAGAGTATTTGTCTATTTTTGATACCTGATATTTACATAAAGAACTTCAGCTGGTTTTATTTTTTGATTAGTGTTAATATATATAAGTGCTACAAGTAATAACTAAGGCACCTGAAAGGAAATAATAGACCTAAAGTGCAGAACATGCAGATATGATGGTCCATTATCTTTTTAATTGTGCTTAAAGGAGGATAATAAAATATATCATGGCAAAAGTTATTATTGCGGAAAAACCATCTGTTGCTAAAAATATTGCAGATGCATTTAATGTAAAAACTAGAAGAGATGGTTATTTTGAAGGAAATGGCTATTACATAACGTGGGCGTTTGGTCATCTTTTACAATTATATGATGCAAAAGACTATGATGAAAATATGAAGGGGTGGAGGTTTGAGAAATTTCCTTTCATTCCAGAGCATTTTTTATATAAGGTTAAATGTGATAGTGTAGACAGAACTGTTGAAGATAAGGGTGCAAAGAAACAGCTTGGAATAATAAAATCATTAATTGATAAAGAAGATGTTGATGGCATTGTATCAGCTACTGACTTCGATCGGGAAGGTCAGGTTATAGCTGATGAATTGTTTGGCTATTTTAAGGTGAAAAAGCCTATATATAGATTACTTTTAAACGAGTGGACACCTGATGAAGTTAAAAGCGGAATGGAATCACTAAAAGATAATAAGGAAATGCAGCCACTGCAAGATGCTGGAATAGGAAGACAGTGGAGTGACTGGATAATTGGGATTAATTTAACTTCTGTAAGTACACTGAAATATAAATTTGAAGAAAACAAGACTATTAATATAGGAAGAGTGCTTCTTCCAACTTTAAAGATTATTTATGATAGAGATAAAGAAATAGAGAATTTTACAGCAACAACTTATTATAAGCTAGTGTCAAACTTCAAAACTTCAGCCAATGAAGAATTTGAGGGACTTTATTATGAGAATGATTCTGAAAAGTTTGAGAAAAAGGAAGATTTGGATAAATTTATTTCAAGGCTTGAAGGAGCAACTGCTAAGATTATTGATAAGCAGACAGAATTAAAAAAAGAATATCCACCATACTTATTTAATTTATCTAATCTGCAAGGACATATAACTAGTAAATATAAGGGATGGACATCAGATAAAGTTCTTAAAGTTGCACAGTCTCTTTATGAAAAGAAGCTTACTACCTATCCAAGAACGGCAAGTGTGGTTTTAGAAGAAAGTTTAAAGGATAGAGCGAAAAAAGTTTTAAATACATTAAAAGCTGGATTGCCATATGAAAAAGATATTAAATTTAGTACATCCAAAAGAATTTTTGATAGCTCGAAGGTTGAGAGTCACAGTGCTATAACACCAACATATATAAAGCCATCAGGTTTATCAGCTGATGAAAAAATAGTATATGATGCTATTAAAAATAGATTTATAATGCAGTTTATGCCTATAGCTGAATTTGAAGAAACGAAAGTTACATTAAAAGCTAATGTTTCAGAAATGAATGGAATTTTTGTTTCGAAAGGAAAAGTAAAGCTTGTAGAGGGATGGAAAGTAGTAGAGAAAATAGAAAGTAAAGATGTAATTCTACCAAAAATTGAAATAGATGAAACTGTAGATATTGTAGACTCTAAAGTGAATTCTGTTACTAAGAAGCCACCTAAGTATCACACTGAAAAAACATTACTTAGAGTAATGGAGACTTGCGGAAAAGGTATTGAAGGAAAAGATGAAGACTCAGAAGAAATGATGCAGGCAATTTTAAGTGGGTTTAGCATAGGAACTCCAGCGACTAGAGCAGAAACAATAAAGAAATTAAAGGATATAGGATACCTAAAGACAAAAGGTAAAAATCTTATGTGTACAGAGCTTGGGAGAAATTTGATTGAGACTTTTCCAGTAAAAGAATTATTTGACTTGGAGTATACAGGTAGATTAGAGAAAACTCTTTCAGATATAGAGAAAGGAAAGTTTGCTAAAAGTGAATTTATTAAACTTATAACAGATTTCACAATCCAATCCGTAGAATTGATAAAAAAAGATGATGCTGCATTATCAAGATTTAAAGTAGAAATACCTAAAGATAGTGAGAATATAGGACCATGTCCAGTCTGTGGAAATCCAGTAATTGAAGGTGAAAAGAGTTTTGGATGCAGTAACTGGAAAAATGGATGCAAATATACGATTTGGAAAGATGATAGATATATAGCATCTTTCGGTAAGAAAATATCTAAAGAAATGGTTGAACTTCTGCTTAAGAATGGAAAAGTAGGATTTAGAAATCTTAAGAGTAAAAAAGGTAATACATTTTCGGCATATTTCAAATATGAGAAAAATGAGGAGAGTGGATACTTTAATTGGAAGATTGAATTTATAGACAATAAGTAGGGGCTTGTTAAAAAGCCCTAATTTATTGTGCCCTAAAGAATATATTCGGTTGTTAAATTTATTCTAACTATCAACCATAGTTCCACCATTTACATGAAGTACTTGTCCAGTAACATAGGAGGAGTCATTAGATGCAAGATATACATATGCTGGAGCCAATTCGAAAGGTTGGCCAGCTCTTTTCATAGGAACGTCAGATCCAAATTTAGCAACTTCTTCAGCAGAAAAGCTTGATACTATAAGTGGCGTCCAAATAGGGCCTGGAGCTACAGCATTAACTCTAATTCCTTTGGTTACTATGGATTGGGAAAGAGAACGAGTGAAGGTTACAATTGCACCCTTGGTTGAAGAATAATCAATCAAAGTTTTATTACCTTGATAAGCTGTGACAGAGGCAGTATTTACAATTGTACTTCCTCGTTTCATGTGTGGTAATGCTGCTTGAGTAAGATAAAACATTGGAAATATATTAATTGAATATGTTGTTTTTAATTGGGAAGATGATATTTCTTCTATGCTGTCTTGAGGAAATTGAACACCAGCATTGTTTATTAGAATATCAATCTTGCCTAGTTTTTCAATTGTACATTCGACTAGTTTTTTGCAGAAATCTTTGTAGGAAATATCACCAGGCATGAGAAGACAGTGTCTGCCATATTTTTCAACATATTGCTTGGTTTTTATTGCATCTTGATGTTCATATAAATATGAAATTACTATATCAGCTCCCTCTTTAGCGAAAGCAATAGCTACGGCTCTTCCGATTCCACTATCACCGCCTGTGATTAGTGCTACTTTACCTTTTAATTTATCACTTCCTTTATAATCAGGATTATCAAATATAGGCGGTGGATCCATACGTGCTTCAATTCCTGGTTGACAATCCTGATGTTGTGGAGGAAAATTTTTGGGTAATTTATCAAAGTCTATGTGGTTCTTGTATTTTAAGGGCATAGCTTTCTCCTTAAATATATCTTATACTATTAATAATATTATGGATTTACCAAACCATTTGTGTATGAATTAATTTTCAAATTAAATGAAAATGTAAAAATAATTATAATAATACATACATTTTAAGTGAATGTATATTAAATTTATATATAGTGTGTTATAATTAATGAATATTTACATAGACAAAGCTGTCTCAAAATTAATTATGTTTTGAGGCAGCTTTTTTATTTGGAGCAAAGAATAAAGAATTTATTTCAATTAAAATTAAAAATAAGAAAGAGGGTTGGTATAGAATGAAAAGATATGAAGTAAGTAAAAATGGAAAGGTAGAAAATGTAGCTGATGCTTTTTCAGAAATATATAGTGTTGAACTTTTGATGAAAGAAAAGCCTGCTATTCTGGAAAATGAATTACTAAGAAATATACAAAAGTATTTTAAAAATGTTAAAGTTACATCTAATAGAGATAACAATATTTCATTTGCATTTATGGATCATATATTAGAATATAAAAATGTAAATGCGCCTGTTGGAATTGTTATTAGCGTCATTGAAGAAAAGCCTGAAATTAATAAATTGAGAAAATCATTAGGACAATCATTTGACTATGTGAATAAAGAAGAATTTGAAAAATGTAAGGTTAGAGTTTGGGTTACAGATATAATGGCTATAGGATTAAATTATGCTGAAAGAATAGAACTTTTTCAAAAAACTCTTTATTCTATAGTTGAATTAATTCCATGTGAAGGCATTCATTTTAATATTACTGAACAAGTAATAAGTAGGGAAGAGTATTTAAAAAACAATCCTCTAAATGATGATTATGATGTTTTAATTGGTATATTAAATGTAAGATTATTTAACATTGAAAATAATGAGAATGAGTATGTAATGGATACATTAGGATTATCAGCAGTAGGTCTATGTGATTTACAATGCCATTTTAAAAATTTAGATCCAGGCGAAATATCGAATATTTTATATTCTTATGGATATTACATTTTTGAAAATAGCGATGTTCTTGAAGAAATAGACACCATAGAAGGAATTACGGAAAATAGTAAGTGGAAATGTCGACATGAAGTTGCGCTTGTTGAACCCGAACGTGTTGTATTAGATATAAATCCTGGAGAAGATTTTTCATGTGGATATAGAAATTAATCAATAATATGTATATAAGAATTTAATTTTTAATTAGAACTCTCTTGATTTAATGTAAAAACAAGAGGGTTTTTTTACATACGCTTAAAAAGCAGCTGCCTAAAAATCTTTGGCTAACAGCCGTCTGAGATTTTGTTATTTTATTTGGCATGTATGTATAATGAAAAAAATAATTCATATTTTAAAATAACTAATAATAAATTATCATTTTATATTGACATATAAAACATGGGATAGTAAACTTATAAAAGTAATTTAAAAATTTAAAGAAATATGTAGAAAACAATGGCGTTTTCATTTCAAAAAAGATATATCTAGTATGGGTATACCTTCTTTGGAGTGAAGCGTCTTTTTTATTTTTTAACAACTTAGAATAAGCAATTGTACTCAAAATTTAATTAAATTTATTCAAGGGGGAATAGAAAATGGAATTATTAAACGGCGCAGATATGGGATTTGTAATTATTAGTGCAGCGTTAGTAATGCTAATGGTGCCAGGATTAGCTTTATTTTATGGAGGTATGGTTAAAAGCAAAAATGTATTAAGTATTACAGTACATAGTTATGCAGCGCTTGTTATTATATCTTTACAATGGATTTTTATAGGTTATACTTTAGCCTTCGGCCCAGATGTAAAAGGAGTAATAGGTGGTTTAGATTGGAGTTTCCTAAAAGGTATAGGAATGGCGCCTAATGCGGATTATGCAGGCACAATACCACATTTAGAATTTGTAGTATTCCAGTTAATGTTTTCTGCGATTACTGCAGCTGTAATTTCAGGTTCTGTTGCTGAACGTATGAATTTCCCGGCGTTTATAATATTGATTATTTTGTGGAGTACATTTGTTTATGATCCTATTTCTCATTGGGTATGGGGAGCTAATGGATGGTTAAGGAATTTAGGAGTCCTTGATTTTGCTGGAGGAAATCCAGTAGAGATAAACTCAGGAGTTTCTGGACTTGTTGCAGCAATTGTTGTTGGTAAAAGAAAGAGAGCGATCCCTGAACCACACCATATACCTATGGCAATATTAGGTGGAGGGCTTTTATGGTTTGGATGGTTCGGATTCAATGCAGGAAGTGCTCTTGCAATGAATTATGTAGCTGTAAATGCATTCTTTACAACTAATACTTCAGCGGCTGCAGGAGCAGTTGCATGGGTACTTTGTGAATGGTTGCTCTATAAAAAACCTACAGCCTTAGGAACAGTAAGTGGAGCTATAGCAGGGTTAGTTGCAATAACTCAGGGGGCAGGATTCGTGAGCCCTATATCAGCTGTGCTTATTGGAGCAGTTGGTGGAGCATTAAGCTTTTTCGCAATAGCTATATTAAAGAGAAAACTAGGATACGATGATGCTTTAGATGCTTTTGGCTGTCATGGAGTAGCAGGGATTTGGGGATCTATAGCTACAGCTATCTTTGCGTCAAAGGCAATTAATCCAGCAGGGAGTGATGGATTAATATATGGTAACTTTGCACTTTTAAAAGCTCATTTAATTTCTACTTGTGCAACTGCCTTATATGCAGCAGTTGCGACATTTGTAATACTTAAAGTAATGAGTTTAGTAATGGGCTTAAGAGCTACTTCAGAACAGGAAGCAGAGGGATTAGATATTTCTTTACACGGAGAAGAAGCTTATTCAGGATTAAATATGTAGAAATATAATAATAAAGAATATATAAAAATTTAGTGAAAGCAAAATCCAGGTTACTAATATAACTTGGATTTTGCTTTTTTTATTTTCTAAATAATTCATAGCGAAATTAAATACTAAGATGTGGTAATATTTGTAGAGATAAATTATGAAAAGGTTTGATTTCTAATTTTTTCTATCAAAAATAAATATAAATTTGTCAATTTAAATGAGAATATGATAATCAATAAGATGATTTATTAAAATATTGCTAATAAATATGACAAATGTCAAAAAAAAATGTCATTTTTGAGTATAGTTTCATAAAAAGAATATGAAATGAGATATTTTGGCATATTTTGCGATATAATATGAACTGAAGTTAATTATGAGGTGGGGGAAAATATGCATAAAGCACAAAGTCAAATTAAATCAGTAAGTATAAGATTATACTTACTTATTACAATTGCTATGTTAGCAATAATACCAGTAGTTATTTTAGGTATCATTTCTACAACGACATCAAGGAGGAGTAATGAAAAGAGTTTTGATGAAAATAGAACTTTACTCTCAAATATAGGACAGGAAATAATAAATAACAAGATTACATATTATGAAGATACATTGAAAACATTAATTGAGAATAATAATTTTAATATTGAAGAATCACCATATAATAAATTAAATGGAGATATGAAATTAATTAAGAAGACTGATGAAAGTATTTTAAATATATATTATTCAGACAACACTGGAAAAGTATTTCAAATACTTGATAGTAAATTGCCAGATGATTATAACGCTACAGAAAAATCCTGGTTTAAAGAGACTATAGAGAATCCAAATAAATATATTATTCATAGTCCTTATCAAGATAAAATAACTGGAAAAAGCGCAATAACAATATATAAGGCTGTGATTAAAAATAATGTACCGATAGGCGTTATGGCTATAGATGTAGAGCTAAGTGAACTAGCAGATCAGTTATCAAGTATAAAATACGGACAAACCGGAGAGTTTATTATTACTGATAAAGATGGTGTAGTTATTTCTGACAATGACAAAACTAAAATTGCTGGAACAGAGCCAACTGAATACAATTGCTGGAATCAGATATCAACTGGTGATAAAGGTAAAATCAAATTCAATTATAATAATAGTACATATGAGGGGTATTTTGAGACCTCGGAACTTACTGGATGGAAGTTAATACTAAAAATCCCATCTAGTGAGCTAAGGAAATCAGAAAATGATTCAACTATAGCATCAATTATAATTATATTTGCAATAGCGGTAATCACATTAATTATAACTATGGCTATTGCTAGAAGAATAAGTAAAGGAGTAAATTCCTTAAAAGATGGAATGGAAAGAACTGCGAATGGAGAATTTAACAAAGAAATTATTATAAATAATCATATTCGCGAATTTATAATTCTAGAAAATAGTTTTAATAAAATGCAGAAAAATATTGCAAAATTAATTAAGAGTGTTGATAATTCGGCAATAAATGTTAATAAAAATGCTATAAATTCAGCTAGTATGAGCAAAGAAGTAGCAATATCGATGAATCAGGTAAGTGAGACAATAAATCAAATATCAAGTGGAACTATGGAGTCTTCTAACAATTTAGAAATGATATCACACAGCATGGACTTACTATCTCAATCTATGAATAAGATAGAAGAAGCGACTGAAAGTGTAAATGGTATGGCAATAAAAGCAAATGATTTAGGTAAAGATGGAATAAAGATTGTAAAGACCGTTATAAATAAATCATATGAAACTAAAAAAAGTACTGAATCGGTAAAAGATGTTGTAAGTGAAGTTTCGGAAAGTATAATGAAAATAGGCACCATGAATAAGGCAATAAGTGCGATTACAGAGCAAACAAATCTTTTGGCCTTAAATGCAGCAATAGAAGCAGCTAGAGCAGGAGAAGCAGGAAAGGGATTCGCAGTAGTCGCTGATGAAATAAGAAAGCTTGCAGAAGAGACATCAGTTTCAGCCAAACAAATAGATGAAATAATAAAAGAAATAAAAAGTAAATCAGAATTAGCAGTTGACAGGGTATTAGAAACAAGTGGAACAGTAGATGATCAAGAGCATGCAGTTAAAGAATCAGAAGTGATATTTACAGAAATAGTAACAGCTATAGAAAGTTTAACAGAAAAGGTGAGTAAAATAGCTGAAGGTGTGAGCACCATAAATAATATGAAGGATGATGTAGTTGAAAAAGTAGAAAACTTATCAGCGATATTAGAAGAAACAGCATCGGGAACAGAGGAAGTTTCAGCGACAGCGCAAGAAGTGACAGCGTCAACAGAAAGCTTTGTTGGTAATTTTAATAATTTAAAAGATATGGCTGAGGAGTTGAAAGAAAAGATTGAAGAATTTAAGCTATAAAGATATAAAATCATTATGATATATATGTTGTAATAATAAATTTACGTTTAAGACTCTAGTGAGCCAAGTGATAAATTAATTGATAAATGTAGAAATTTAATTAAAAAATATATATTTAATGTTTTATAAAATATAAAGGATTGTTGCAAAATGCAATGATCCTTTTACAATTTAAAATAAGGTCTAATTAGCAAATAGTTAGTGTCAGATACAACCTAGTTTTCATATAATATTATATTTTAAGAAAGGTGAATATATATGAAAAATAACCTTAGGTTTGATAGTAATGGCAAGTTTAAAATAGTTCAATTTACAGATATACATGAAGGACCGAGCAGAGACAAATCTATAGATCTTATGAATAAGATATTAGATTACGAAAACCCCAATATGGTTATATTATCAGGAGATATTATTGATGGCAAATGTCAGACAGCAGAAGATGTAAAAAAAGCTATAAATCATATAGCGGAGCCAATGGAAAATAGAAATGTACCTTGGTGTATAGTTTTTGGTAATCATGATGATGAACATAATATGATGACGAAAGAAGAAATGATGAATTTATATATGAGCTTTAAACATAATCTGAGTCAAGTGGGGTATAAAACTTTTGATAGGATAGGTAATTATAATCTTATTGTAGAAAGTTCAAAAGATAAAACGCCTAAATTTAATATATATATGATGGATTCGGGAAAATACGCTCCTGCCATTATTGGAGGATATGATTGGATAAAACTTACTCAAATATGGTGGTATAAAAAAACAGCGATAAATTTGAAGAAAAAATATAAAAGATTAATACCTGCGCTTATGTTCTTTCATATACCTTTAAAGAAATTTAAAAAGGCATGGAAGACTGGATTAGTAAATGGTGAAAGGCTTGAAGATGAGAGCTGTGCCAAGATAAATTTATGCTTATTTAATAAAATAGTTAAAATTGGGGATGTGAAAGGTATATTTGTAGGGCATGATCATTTTAATAATTACTGTGCTGCTTTAGATGGTGTTAGGCTTGGGTATGCTGGATATACTGGATACGGAGGATATGGAGATGAGAAAATTCCTCGTGGTGCAAGAGTATTTTTAATGAATGAAGAAAATCCAGCTGATTTTAAAACTTGGACAAGAAGAGAGTTTGATACAGAACTTAAAAAGTAAATTCTATAAAAGAATAATTTTAGGAGATATATTTTCATGTGTCAGTAATATGTATAGAATTGCAAAATTTATTGATTTTTAAGTGAATTTATTCTCATAGGAACAAGAAAAAAATCTATAATATATTTTAATTTATAAATATATATTATAGAACAAATGGAATTATATTGAATTATGCGATTAAATAATATCCATTTTTACAATATTATAACCTAAATTTACTATATATAAGTTGAAAAATGTTGTAAAAGATGTAATAATAGAATAAAAATGAAAAAAATATAATATCAATAGGCACACTTATTGAAAAATAGGGTCGCAAAGCTATGAGTCTAAGGGGAAATCTAATTTTCTATGATTGTCAGGTTGCCAAAATGTATCTATGAATAATAAATTTTATATTTTAATTTTGGTGTCCACAATTATGTAGACACCATTTTTGCGCTCTTAAAACTTACAATAAGAAAGCTATTTTTATTATCTTTTCATGTGCAAAGTATTTGCTGCTAGAGATTCGAAGTTTGAATTATAAATAATATTAAAAGATCAGAAGGGAGTGGAGAAGGCTAATAAAATATAATCATAGTAATTAGTAGCAAAACTAAAATAAGTTGGACAAACAGTTTGACTTAATGTTGCTTATAAAATCGCATTGAAAGTTTGACTATGAAGGAGGCGAAAAGATTATTTTTTGCGATTTTAATAATCTGAAATGATATGAGTAAAATAGACGAATTATTAAACGAAGTAGAAGTTATAGTAAAACAAGGTATTAATAAAGAAGGAGTAATAGAAATTTTAAATTCTCTAAAATGTTATTTTCCATACGAAATATTAGACGAAATGAAATTATATGGAGACTATTTACCTAAAAATAATGAATTAGAATTTTCAGAAGAAAAAAGATATCTTCATTTTTTATGGGATGTACTAGATAAATCACCTATGTGCTTAATTGCCAATTTTGCTATTCCTTATAGACAGATATTAGCAAAAAAATTATTTAAGTCATGCGGAAAGAATTTTATAGCTGAAGAAAATGTACGTTTCAATGTTCCTGACAATATAGAAATAGGAGATAACGTATTTATGAACAAAGGTGCTTTCCTAGATTCAAAAGGTGGAATAACAATAGGTAACTCAGTAGGAATCGGTGAAGGCGTTACAATTTTTACTCATTCTCATGAGGAGCATGAACATGAATTAAGGACATATGCAAAAGTAGTAATTAGAGATTACGCTAAAATATATTCTAATTCAACTATATTGCCTGGAGTAACAATTGAAAAACAAGGAATAGTAGCAGCTTGTTCTTTAGTCGGTAAAAATGTTGAAAAAAACGAGTTGGTAGCGGGTATACCAGCAAAGGCTATGAGAGAGAGAAAAACATTAGATAGAAATCAGGAAGAATTAAAACATATATGGTTGCATAACGGTGAATTTCAAGATTAAAAAATTTGTACACCTTAAGGAGGAAATGATTAATCATGAGAATATCATTTAAATCAAAGTTAATGGTAATAATATTGCCGCTAGTAATAGTTGGATTGCTATCGCTGACAGGATTTGCATATATTAATTTTAGAAGCATCATAGAAAGCGAATTAGTGAATTCTATGTCATTAAGAACAACAGAAGCAACTGGTCATATTAATACATGGCTGACGAGTAGAATGGCAGAAGTTCAAGAAACAGCTCAAAGCCCAGTGCTTAAACAAGTTTTGGAAAAAAATCCTGGTTTAAATTTAAATAGTACAGATGGATCATTAAATATAATAGATGATTTAAATTTATCAAGATTTAATTTTATTAAAAAGACATATCCAGACGAATATGCAGCAGTGCATATACTAAATAGCCTAGAGCCTAATGAATGGAGTAACGCTGATAGTTTGAATAAGCTACAAGCGAGATTTTATAATGTAAGCAATGGAAAATTTGCAACTGCTAATTGGGCTAAAGGTGCTGCAACAGAAGCTTCAGAAAGATATTCAAAGACAAATGGCGTTCCTTATGATGCAATATTTAAGCCTACATATTCTGAAGCTTATGATAAGAATGTTGTAATGATGGTTGCATGGAATAAAGATGCACAAGGAAAAGTTACAGCCGGAGCTGCCTCAAGTTTGGCTATTGAAGCAGTAGAAAATCAAGTGAAAAATCTAAAATATGGTCAAAAAGGTTACGGAATATTATTAGGAAGTGACGGAACTTTTATAGTTCATCCAAATAAAGATTGGGCTATGAAAGAGAAAATAAATACAGTTAACGATTCAGATCTTACTAAACTTAATGAAGCCATTCAAGGTGATAAACCAGGAGTTTTTAAATTTGGAAGTGGATCTGAGAAAAAAATTGCATTCTATGCAAAGTCACCGATTTCTGGGTGGACAGTTATAAATGTTGTTTATGAGGATGAACTTTTTGCTTCATCTAATCATTTGATACTAATTATGATTGGGATAGTTATAGCTATTATAGTAATTTTATCAGCAGCTATATTTACAGCAGCAACTAAGTTGATCAAACCTTTAGTACGCCTTAATGAGTTCGCGGAAGTTATATCTACTGGAGACTTAAGTGGTTCAATAGAAGTAAAATCCAAAGATGAATTTGGAAATCTTGCTACAGCGTTTAATCATACGATAGAAGCATTAAGAGGCATAATTACAGATATAAATAATGAATCATCAAAGGTAAATGAAGTTTCAACTAATCTTGCAAATTCATGTGATGATAGCATTAAGGTTACTGGAGAAGTTGCTAAAGCAATACAAGTGATAGCGGAAAACACAACTGAGCAGTCAAGACAAGTGACTTTAGCCAGCGAGAAAACAATTGAAATGGAAGAAGTAAGTAGAGTTGTTGTTAATAAATGTAATGATATGCTTGAAACAGCTGAAGAATCACATAACATAAGTGCGGTTGCTTTTGAAGCGGTGGATAAAGCTGTTGAAAGTATGAAGTTAATTGTTGAAAATAATAAAACCAATTTAGAAGAAAGTAAAATGTTACTTGAGAGATCAAATGAAATTGGTAAGATTGTTGAAGTTATAACTAACATTGCAAGTCAGACCAATTTACTTGCTTTAAATGCAGCAATAGAAGCTGCTAGAGCTGGAGAGCAAGGAAAGGGATTTGCCGTAGTTGCAGATGAAGTAAGAACCCTTGCGGAACAATCTGCTACTGCTGCAAGCCAGATTTCGGCTTTAATAGGTGGAATACAAAATCAAATTGAGACTATTAGTAATAGTATGGATGAAGGTTCTAAGGAAATTACTGTTGGTATGGAAACAGCGTTAAAAGCTGAAACTCATTTTGATAATATAGAAAAAGCTATAAGAAACATTTTTGATGTAGTACGAGATGTATATAATTCTACGGAATCTATGATTAAAACAGCAAAAGATACAGTAGTAGAAATGCAAGAAACATCAATTATATCAGAACACACGGCATCAGCAACAGAAGAGGTATCAGCATCAGCTGAAGAACAGGCTGTTACTATGGACGAAATAGGAGATTCAGCTAATCAATTAGCTAAATTGGCTCATAGATTAAATGAGTTAGTATCAAAATTTAAAATAAGCAAATAAGGATAAAAAATAACAGTAAGACCATAGAATTATTAGTCTTACTGTTATTTTTTATAAGTTAAAGGTACAAGATTAATTGAATACTATACCTTTAGAAAACAAATATATTATTTCATATCTGTTAATATATTTTCCATTTTATTAAACTGGTTACTGATATCACTATCTGGCTTTTTAGTTAAAAGACTAACGATAATTACAGATAGAAGTGATAATGAAAATCCTGGAATCATCTCATATAGAAAACTAGATAAACCTAAAACAATCCATAAAAGAACTGTTATACCACCAACAATCATTCCAGATAAGGCACCCCATTTAGTCATTCTTTTCCAATACAGACTTAATAAAAGAACTGGACCAAAAGACGAACCAAAACCAGCCCATGCTTGGCCAACAATATCTAAAATGGTCTTATTTGGAAGGTATGCAAGTACTGTCGCAAATGCCGCTACGACTAATACAGCTAATTTACCTATTACCATTTGTTGTTTTTCAGAAGCTTCTTTGTTAAAGAAAGCTAGATAAAAATCTTTTGTAATAGAACTTGAACAAACTAAAAGCTGAGATGAGATAGTACTCATAATAGCAGCTAGTACTGCAGATAATATAATTCCTGTAATAAATGGATGAAACAATATATCACCAAGACGAAGAAAGACTGTTTCAGGATCACTTAATGGAGTGTTATGTTCAGTAAAGTATACAAGACCTATAATACCACTTACAACAGCGCCTAAAAGACCTATTGCCATCCATCCAATACCAATTCTTCGTGCCGATTTTAATTCTTTTGCAGATTTTATTGCCATGAAACGAACGATAATGTGTGGCTGTCCAAAATAACCTAATCCCCAGGCTAGAAGGCTAATAATACTAGCTATGCTAGTCCCTCTAAATATATCAAATAATTTAGGATCAATTGCTTTTACCTTATTTACAAATGTTCCAGGATCGACACCTATATTCATATATGCTACAACTGGAACAGTGATTAAACATACAAACATTAAAGTCCCTTGGAAGAAATCAGTAAGGCTAACTGCTAAGAATCCACCATAATACGTATAAAGAACAACAACAGATAGAGTGACAACTACACCCATTGTATAAGTTAGCTTATATGTATCAACGAATAATTTTCCTCCAGCAACAAGTCCTGATGAAACATAAAGAATAAAGAAAACAAGTATTACGATACCAGATACAAGCCTAAGTATGTTAGACTTATCTTTAAAACGATTTTCTAAATAGTCTGGAATTGTCATAGAGTCATTTGCAATCTCTGTGTAGACTCTAAATCTTGGAGCCAGTAGAAGGTAGTTAAAGTAGGCACCTACGGTTAAACCAATTCCTATCCAAATATTAGATATACCAGTTAGGTAAACTGCTCCAGGAAGTCCCATAAGCATCCAACCGCTCATATCACTTGCGCCTGCTGATAATGCTGTAACAAGAGGTCCAAGTCCTCTTCCTCCTATCATATAATCTGAAAGATTAGATGTTTTTTTGTAAGAGTAGTATCCTATTGTAAGCAAAATAAGTAAATATACTCCTATTGCTATAATGGACCATAGTTTCATATTAAATTCCCCTTTCTATACATTTAATGTTGTTGATATTGTTCTTAGAAATGATAAGTGGATAAAATACCTTTTTTATAAAAACGATATGATTATATTATCATATTATTTAAAAATCGACAATTAAATTTAGAAGTTTATACTTCGTGCGTTGCTTTAAGTTAAAATTGTTAAATGTGAATTGTTTACAAAATAAAGTTTTAAAGCCCAAATAGTTTATATAAATTAAGACTTATTGTATCCAGCAAATAGAGCGCATATATTAGAACAATCTTTGATTAAATATCATATGATACATCATAAAACAGTATTAGGAGATGCTTTATTTAATGAAAAAAAAGTTAAAAGTATTAACTGCTTTATTGATTTCGAGTATAACTGCCATATCTATGTTTGGCTGTAGTAGCAATAATAAAACTAAGGAAGGTAAAGTAACTGTACGCTTAAATGAAGTTACACGTTCAGTTTTTTACGCTCCTATGTATGTTGCAATGAAAGAAGGATATTTTGCAGAGAATGGAATTGAAATTGATTTACAAACAGGTCAAGGCGCAGATAAAACTATGCAGGCAGTTTTAAGTAAATCAGCAGATATTGGTTTTTGTGGACCAGAACAAACTATTTACATTAATAATCAAGGAAGAGAAGACTACCCAGTACTTTTTGGACAGCTTACCCAAAAAGATGGTTCCTTCGTGGTTGGACGAACTAAGGAAGATAATTTTAAGTGGCAAAATATTAAAGGAAAAAATATTATAGGAGGAAGACCTGGTGGGGTTCCAGAAATGGCTTTTGAATATGCTATGAAACACAATAATATTAATCCCAAAACAGATGTCAATATGGTAAATAATATAGATTTTGCTGCAACTGCAGGCGCATTTGGGCGCTACATTAAAGAGCGCCTTTTTTTTTATTAGTGCAAAATGGCTTTATAACTACTTCCTGAGTATCTGAGTTATAAGAAATATAATCAACAAAAGAATTTATAAGAAGTTTTCTCATAGAATAATCAGCATTTTCCCATAGCTTTTTAAAATTCAAAAGCATAGAAGTAGAAGCATTAATTTCTTTAATGGCTGCTTTTAAATTACTATTAGTATTTTCTAATTCAAACTTTTTAAATTTCAATTCTTTAATCTCTTTATTTAATTCTTCAATTCTAGAAGAAAGTAAATCATATATGTTAGGATTTAAAGAAAGCTTATCAATTAAGTTTTTTACCTGAAGCTCCTTTTGAGATATTTGTTTCTCATATGATTTAATACTGCTTTTATCTACAGCTTCAGATTCTAAAGATTTTTTATATTCTTCAATGGCTTTAATAAGAGAGCCTTTATTATCAGTAGCCTTAAAGAGTTCTTTCATAACACTCTTTTCTAATTTATCAAGCCTTATGTTTTTAGAATCACAAGTATTATCACTTGGGTTAATTTTATTTATACATATATAATAACGAAGAATTTCTCCAGTCTTTCTAGAAACATGACCTTGCTTTTGAATCATTTTTCCACCACATTTAGCACAATGAAGTACTGAATTAAATACACCATATTCGCTGCCATTAACAAGTCTAGGTGCAAGATCTTTATTCTTATCTAATTGTCTTTGAACCTTAATCCATAAATCATCATCAATTACACCTTCATGTTTTGAAACAGAAAGGATCCATTCGCTGATATCTTTATATTTATCTTTAGAATCTTTTTTGTTATAACTTAATATTCCGTTACCATTTGGATCACCAAATACAGTTGCACCTTTTATTGAAAGATAGCTTATAACAAGTTCAGAAGATTTAACATAAACAGGATTTCTAAGTAATAGCTGCAAGGCTTTTATATCCCAAGCAGAATTTCTTTTAGTTTTAATATCATTTTGAATAAGATACTTTTGAAGCTTTCCAAGGCTTCCAAGAGTTAAATATTGTTGAAAGAAAAGTTTAACTAGAGAAATTTCTTCATTAATAGGAGATAATTTCATCATCTTTTTTTGCTTAGAATTATTATCAAAATAATATATAGGTTCAGAAGAAAAACCAAAGGGGGGAGTGCCACCAAGCCAACGACCAGTTTTAGCAAGCTCATACATATTATCTTTGATACGCTCAGCTATGGTCTCACGTTCCAATTGAGCAAATACGCTGCTAATAAACATCATAGCAGTACCCATAGGACTAGAAGTGTCAAACTGCTCACGTATTGAAATAAAATCAATGCCAAGGACTTTTAATTCATCGATTAAAGTAGAGAAGTCGGAAACATTTCTGCTAATTCTATCAAGTCTATAACAAATAATTGCATCAAACTTTTTTGCTGCAGCATCCTTCATCATAGATTTAAATTCAGGTCTATTTATATTACCACCTGAAAAGCCTTCATCTTCATATATATAAATATCATCATAGCCGTTATTTTTAGCATAAGATTTACATAGCTCTATTTGGTTCTCTACACTTTCACCTTTACCAGTAAATTTTGATTTTCTAGAATAGATAGCTGCTTTCATAGTATACCTCCAAAGTGTTATACATTGATTGTAGTTTTATGAATAAGTTAAGTTAATTGAGTATAGCTACATATATTTATTAAAAAGTAGTAGGAAAAATACTATATTTCACAACTATTATATGGGACTTCCTTTCTCTTTAATGCAGATCTTATATGATTATATCTATTTTCATCAACAACTATAGAGTGAATCTTATATTGTAGCATTTCATTAGTTATATTAAAAAAATCACATATCTCACATGGAGTAGATATGCAATTACATAATGCTTGCAGGAATTCATCATCACTCACAAGAACATTAGCAGCCCATGACTTAGCTTTATGCTCCTGTTTATTTTTCATAAGTTTTTCAGAATAATTTTTAGATTCAATAGTTAAATTACCCAAACTAGTAAAGTGATGCCCTAACTCTTCAGCGAGGATAGATAAATATTTGCATCTATCATTAATAATAGATTTTTCTACAATTATAACTGGAGGAAGATCTGGAGCTTTAAAATAAATTCCATTAAATGAATATAAATTAAGATTTCTTTCTTCAAGATGTATTTTCTCTTTCTCAATAATACAAAAAATATCATTTAATTTTCTCATTAGTCTATCACCGCCATTATCAGTATTAATGATATTATTATAATATAACAGGAACGTACGTTCAAGAACATGAAATCTTATTATATTTAATGAAGAATATAAATTGTTTACAAAATATGTTATAATCATATATATTTGTATGGTTCTAATTAAATAGATGCATAATTATAGGTGTTTTTATTTATTAGACAATAATATAAAGTATAGAATATAAATATATAAGGAAAAGAGGTTGAGGAATGGAACGAAAAGTGTATGAGTTAGCGAGTATGTTAGGGGTAACAAATGAACAAATGATGAATATACTATGGGATAATAAAATAAGTGTTAAAGATCATATGTCATTAGTAGCTGATAAAGATATTAAGGTGATAATAAAAAAACAGAATCTACTAAATAAAAGTATTGAATCTCATATCAATAAAAGTTCACTAGAGTTAATACGAATAAAGGGATTATTTAATAAAAAAGATTATAATTATACATTTAGTTTTAAGGATGATATTAATATTTTGATAGCTGAGAATGGGTCTGGAAAGACTACTATTCTAAATATAATAATAGCTATATTAAATGGAAAAATAGAGAAACTAATAAAGTTACCGTTTGAATCTGTCGAAATACAAGTTAAAGGTGTTGAATATGTAATCAATAAAAGCGACTTAATTAATCCATCATTGAATAGAGAAAAGCTGAGATACTTTTTAGAAAAATTAGAAAAGAAAGTATCATACAATGAATATCAATATATAAAACATAAAATTATGGCTTCGGATGATATAAATCTTCGTGAGATTGAAAATTTAATTAGAAGGTATTATGAAAAGGATTATGATGAATTAAATTATGATAAAGAAATATTTAATTATGAGTTACATGAATATAAGGATGCCAGTGGTAGGATATGCCTTAACCATGTAAGAAGTAGATATAATAGTAAAGCTGCGAGACTAGTTAGGAAAATATCAACAATAATAAAAGAGGAAGAAGAAATAATAGATTTTCCTACATATAGAAGAATAGAAGAAGATCTAGATAAGGTCATAGAATTATCTGAACAGCAAAAAAAGGAATTAAGATTTAAATTAAATAATAGCACATTAAATTTTGGAATATCTGATGTAAAGAATATTATTGAACTGTTAACAGAAAAATTAAGAGAAGATGCTAATGATTATTATACCAAAATGAATGCAGAAGTATTAAATGATTTGTTAAGTAATAAAGTAAAGTTAAATGCAACACAAAAGAATAAAATAGATAAGGATAAAATTAATATAGTAATTGGAAGAATCGGGGAAGATAAGATAAAGGAGCTGGACAAGCTTAAAAACTTCATTGATAACACATCAGATGTAGAGAATGGCGAGTTTTTGCAATATTACATTTTTAAATTAATCAATATTTACGAGGCTCAAAAGCCAATAGATGATAAAATAAAAAATTATAAAGATGTTTGCAATAAGTATTTAGTAAATAAAAAAATGGTTTACGATGAAGTAAAAGTTAAAGTGACTATAAGTGATAGCGAAACAGGACAAGAAATTTTACTAGAACAATTATCATCAGGTGAAAAACAAATACTTTCATTATTTGCAAGATTATATTTGACTGCAACAAAACCAAGCATTTTTATAATAGATGAACCGGAGTTATCGTTATCTATAATATGGCAAAAGAGTTTGCTAGAAGATATATATAATTCAAAGAAAATAAATCTTCTCATAGCAACAACGCACTCACCATTTATATTTAAAAACGAATTTAGAACTTTTACTAGAGAATTAGATTCAACTAAGGAGGATGAAAGATAAATGAATTCGGGGAATTTATTAAATACTATGGATGAAGAATCTGAGGAGTTAGAGTCAATTTTTACTATGTATTCATTGGGGAAAAGTAATGATAATGTAAATGTTTATTGTTTTTTTGAGGGGGATGATTATCAATATTACTGCTCTAAGATTAATATGTATCTTGAAGATGGAGAGAAAGTAAAAGTATTTAATTGTGATGGAAAGAGTAATGTTCTTACAATATATGGAATGATTAAAGATAGAACTAAGGATTTTGGAGATAAAAAACTTTTTTTCATAGATAATGATTTTGATAAGTTTAAAATACAAAGCAATGAAATTTATACTACCCCATGTTATGCCATAGAAAATTTCTATATTACTGATAGATTTATAGAGAACTTTTTTATAGGAGAATTTAAGATAAGTGAGAATAGTAACGACATAGATAGAAGTGATTTTCAGAAAGGAATTGCTTACTACAAAAAACAAAGAGATGAGTTTATTGAAAAAGTAACGCTACTAAACGTTTGGTATTCCTTACAACAAAACAAGATTAAACTAAATCCAAATAAAATAGATTTGCCGAACTTAAACAAGTTGAAGGAATTGAAAAATTTGCAATTTCCAATCACAATTGATTTTCTGAAATCTATAACTCCGAATTACATAAATGTTACGCCATTAGAGATTGAAAGTGAAAAAATTAGATTACTTAAAGATCCTGTAAAAAGTTTTAGAGGAAAATATTTTCTTGAATTTTTATTTGAAGTTATTACAATATTAACAAGTGATGAAGCAAAAAATAAAAAAATATTTTATAAAAAGAGAAAAGCAAGTTTTTCTATAGGGAAAAGCAATACTGTTAGTTTACTCTCTCAATACGCTGAGGTACCAAAGTGTTTGAAGGAATATTTACAAAGGATGTTGGTAAATGGATCACAAAACACAAATAATAATATAGGGTAAATAATTTAATTACGATTATTTTTATAGATTATAAGAAGCATTAAATACAAGATTACATTTAAAAAAGTAAGAAATTTTATATAGTACTAATTTAATAAAGAATTCATACATTTTTGTGATGTATGAATTCTTTTATTTTATCTTATCTAAATATCTTGAAATATTGAGAATTACAAAAAATGTTTTTATTGTATCATATATAGCGAAGAAAATTAGTAATAGTATAGAAAATTTTATGTCAAAGATTATAGCGCTTTTGTTAAAATTAACAGGTAATTTTAAGTATGGAAAATCAATACTATTAATAACTCCGACAAAGAAAATAAATACCATTAGATAGAATATTAATAAAGTATTATCTTTTATTTCATCAAATGATTTATAAATCTTATTCATTGAGTTACTGATATTAGAATCAGAAAAAATTGAAGAAATTTTATCTATTAATCCATACATTAATGTTATTATTGCTAGAAATATTCCTATGACCGACATAATAAAAGTAATAAGAAAATCATCCTGCAAAATTTTGACTTCAGAGAGATTCACTTTAGTAATGCATAATATTATTAATATAAAAAAATCGATTAGAAATATTATAGAAGATTTCTTAATTATTCTAAATTTTCTAGCCATCTAAATTATCATCTCCAGGCTTATTGTTTATTGACTCAATAGTTTTAGAAATATATGTACTTAGTGATTCAGTTGATCTATTTGAAATATCTTCAGGTAAGTTCAAAGTTTTAATTTCGTTTTTGCTTGAAAAAGTTTTTGAATTCTTATTAGGTACAATAGCATTTACGCGCCAAGAACCACCACCGCTAGAAATGTATTGTATAAAGGTTTTTAATTTTTCTTTCGCTAGTTTAAGCTTCCCATGTTTATTTTTGAATGTCAATATATTTTCAGTGGAATTAGTTGCATTCTCAAGATCACGAGCAGCTTCCTCTGCAGGAGTAATCCCATCAAATAAATTAGGAGAATATAAGGTTAAGGTTAGTGAATTAATAGCTGTTGAATCATCAATTAGAGACCAAAAGCTATTAGGTGAATTAATTTCTTTACATTTAAATTCATAACCAGAATCTTCTATTCGGTCAGAGATGTATATGCTAAATGCTTTTGATGAAGAGGTGAAATCTCTAAATGCCTTAGTTTTCTTTTCAAAAAGCAATATTTGTTCTTTGGTATTTATAAATATATGTATATATGGATAATCATCTATTTTTGAATCTTGAAAGCCACTTCCAGTATCTTCCGAGCATTTTATAGAGGCATGTTTTCCAAGTTGCAATAGATAGTTATCTTCATCAATCTTGGTAACTAGATAAAGTTTATATTTACCATCATATGTATTTTCTTCGATCTTCATAGATGTTTCTGCATTTACAATAATATTTTCAATGAGAGCTTTTCTATTTGGTAATGCATTATTAAATAGAGAGGTTTGAATTTGATCATAAGGAACTAAAAAATATCTAAAGCATCCATATTGTATTGTAGAATTCATTTGTATCTCCTCCTAGAAATAGTTCATATAAGTAGGCTTGTACATAGAAACTTATTAGCAAGTTTAAGATGATTAATCTGGTCACTAAATTGATTATGACTTTTATTTATAATTATGATAGATAATTACAGCAATCAATTAAAAATATAGATGCTCGTAAAGAACACCTTATTTTTTATCTTTATATTTTTGTTTTATATATTCAATAAAATTATTAATCTCTTCTTTAGCTTCTTTTGGAAGTTCATCATAATCAGTATCACTATGAAGTGCAATAGTGATATTAGGATCTTCAGTATAATTTTTTGCATCAGTTTTTCCAAGGAGATAATCTAACGACACATTGAAATATTCTGAAATTTTTAATTTAATTTCGTCACTAGGAGTACTATTGCCAGTTTCATACATAGAAACTGTGGTTTTTCCTACACCAAGTATTTTACCTAATTCAGCTTGCGTTAAATTATTAGATTTTCTTAATTCTTTTAATCTATCTGATAATGTAGCCATTTCATAATCTCCTTTATTAATAGTTCAATATAATTGTACATATTTACATAAATAAATAAAAGTCATATCCAAGAAAATTGGTTTTTTATTTTGAAAAGCATTGACAATCCAGTAATCTTGGATTATTATGAAAATATAGTAGTCCAAGATTATTGAATTTTAGGAGGTGTGTAGAATGAATCAATTGTTAAAAAAACTTAGGTTAGAAAGTGGAAAAACGCAAAAGGAAATTGCAGAAATTCTTGGATATAGTAGTAAAAGCGGATATTCTATGCTTGAAAATGGAAGTGTAGAACTCACTATTTCAAAAGCGAAGGTATTATCTAATTTTTATAAGATTGATCCAAAAATTTTTTTTGAAAAATAGTCCAATAAGTTTGGATATATATATTTTAATTTATACATTGGAGGAAAGAAATGGAACAATGCTACAGAAATATTTACCAAATAGCGAGAGAGTGTACAAGCTTAACTCAAGAAAAATCATCAGAACTACTAGATATATCTGTTGATAGTTTAAGAGCATATGAAGGAGGGAAGAGAACACCACCAGAAAACATAGTAATTGATATGGCTAAGATATATAATCGCCCATATTTAATTTTGCAGCATTATCAAAATACTTTGATAGGAAAAGAACTTTTTCCAAAGATAGAAGTTAAACATTTAGCTGAAGCAGTATTAACATTTTTAGATGAGCTTGAAGATCTAGAGAGCATTAAGAAATTAATGATTAAGATTTCACGTGATGGTCAAGTTGATGAAGATGAAAAAGAAGACTGGCAAATGATAATGAAAACACTTGATGAAATGGTATGTGCAATTATAGCTATAAAGTTTGCTAGGTAACACATTGTGATAAGAAAACATATTATGAAATGATTTATATTTACGGGGGAATGGATATGAAAGGCGATGAATTAAAGGTAACCATTATAGGATTAGAAGATAAAAAAGGCTTTGATGAGCTTGTGGCAGAGTTACAAGTTGCTGCTGTTATGAAAATGTGTCCTCCAGAGCTAAGACTTCAGGTTTTAAATAATGCTCTAAAGATATTAAAAGCAAATTAACTGATTTTAAACATATTAAAGGAGAAATTCAGAAGATGAATATAATAGAAATCTTATGGAAAATAGGCTATGACGTTCTTAAAAGTGATTCTGAAAAATGTGAATACACAATAATGTATGCTCCAGAAAGAAAAAGACGTATGTGGAAGCAAATAAAAGATGGAGCTATTACAGTTGAAAATGAATTGCTTAATGACATTTATACAGTAACTGTTGGAGAAGTTTGTTTTAATCAATGTGGAGATTTATATGTTGAATTTACTGATGTGAATACAAAAAAATGCATTGATTTCTATGAACATAAAAACATGAAAGAAGATGAACTTTATAAATAAAAAAAGAACCTTATATAAAGGTTCACAAGTGTTTGGGATACGGAATGCCATCCGTATCTCCATTATAAATTGAAATGGAGGAAAAGTAAATGGTTTTAGAATTCTTAAATGATTTAAAATCAAAAGTTAGCAAAGAAGAGTTTAATATTATTTTTGCTATGACAATAGAAGACATAAGGTTTAATAGGACAAGTTTTAATAAAAAGACTACACCTGAAGAATTTATTGAAATATGTAAAAGGTGCTGTGTTGCTTTAAGTAGATGCAGCTAACATTTTTAACGGAGGTAAGCATAATGGAGAATACAACGAATACTAAATCAGAAACTGCTCAAGAGGCTCAGGCCCAAGAGCAGTTAAAAGAACTATATCCAGTTGATATGACACTAATATATCCAATAGGAAATGGCTTTGAGGTAATTAATGATACAATACTAGATTCATCAAGTGCTATAAAGATTCACGTTAGCATTGATTGTAATAAATATTCTAAGCAAAAAGTTTATGAATCTCTTAAGACAGCTTATCAGAGACTTCTAGAATACTATTTCTAATAGCAACTAATGCATCAGTTTCACCTTTTATTGAAGTAGCACTAGTTAATACACCATCATAGAAGTTTAAATCTATAGTGTAACTATTAGTATAGAGTTTGCCTAAACTTTTATATGTAATATTAACGTTAAATACTTTATCAGGATAGTTTCTAAAATAGAAGCTGCTTTTTATAAATTGGTTAGGTGCTAAAAATATATTTTTATATTCTGTTATAGTCTTTTTAGATGCGTTTAATTCTGACTTTTCATATTTCAAAGGTGGATTTAATTCTAAACTAATTATTTCTCCAGATGATTTGCCAAAGTTTTTTATAATTAGTGAATGTGAAGATACAGACCTATCCTTAGTAATATAAAACATAATGTCAGCTTTGTTAGCTTCCTCGATTACTCGAGCATTTTGACGTAATGTAGCCAGAGCAATTAAGACAGAAACAATAGATATGCAACTACTTGAAATTATTGCAACCATTTGAATTTTATCAGTTGTAGATAACGAAGTAAAAAAGTTGAACAATGTAATTCACCCCCTTTAATTTAATTCTAACATATTATGAAATTAAAGCATAAAGGGTTTGTAGAGATAAAAATAAGATTTAAAAAGAATCAGGAGGTATGTCATGGAGAAATCATATTTTGCGATCATACCAGCCAATGTTCGGTATGATGAAAGCTTAACTGCAAATGCTAAACTTCTTTATGGTGAGATAACAGCACTTGCTAATGAAAAAGGATATTGTTGGGCTGCAAATACATACTTTGCAGAATTATATGGCGTTAGTAAGACAAGTGTTTCAAAATGGATAAAACAGTTAGTAGATAAGGGGTATATAAGATCTCAAATCATATACAGAGATGGTACTAAAGAAATTTTAAGTAGGTATTTAACAATTGTTGTAGGGGGTATAGAACAAAAGTTAAATAGGTATCCAACTTTTGTTGATGAGGGTACTGAAGAAAAGTTAAGTACCCCTATTGAAGAAAAGTTAAAAGATAATAATACAATACTTAATAATACAATTAATAATATAAATACTATATCTAAAGATATAGTTAGTAGCACTAAAGTGCAACCCATAATAGATAAGTGGAATGAACTTGGACTTCAAAAGCTCATATCCATAAACAAAGGCACTAACAGATATAAATTACTACAAGCAAGGATTAAAGAATATGGACAAGATAAAATGCTTCAAGCCATAGAAAACATAAAATGCAGCAGTTTCCTAAAAGGTCAAAATAATAAGAACTGGACAGTAACCTTTGATTGGTTAGTAAAGCCAAATAATTTTATTAAGATCTTAGAAGGCAATTACGTAGATAAAGAAAATCCAGTTAAGACAACTAAGAATAAAGAGATGCAGCCACTCAGATTTAATAATTTCGAGCCAAGAAAATATGACTATGACAATTTAGAAAAGAAGCTGCTTGGGTGGGATAACGATGATTAAAAATAAAATGGATGAAGTTTTAGATGGGCAAATAAGCATATTTGATTTAGTGCTTAATGAAGTTAAAGAGCCTAAGAAAGAGTATGCACCAATAGTCAAAAGTCATAAAGATAAATTTGCAGAAATTATTAATCTATATAAACCAAATGCAGCAAGAATAGTTAAAAGAATATATGGAGCATTGCTTGTGGAGCTTGAAGAAAAGACACTGTATTTTAACAGTGATGGAGTAAAAGAACTGGAGTTAAAAAAAGATATAGATCTGCTTCCAGCTGATGAAATTTTATTTGTAAATCAAGATAGAAAACTAAATGATATGCAGCTTGAAAAACTTAAGGACATGCACGTTACAGAATACATTAAACGTAAAGGTGATGCTAATATAATAATTCAAAAGCAAGATAAGACAATTGTTATAAATCCTAAAGGATGGATACTAGAATACTTACAAAAACCCAAATATCATGAAAGTGAAGTATATAAGATTGAGATTCCTAAAGAAAATATAGGATTGCATATCTTAAGTGCAGAAAGAGATATTGATAAGAAGGAAAGCTATATTAAGCCATCAACTTTCACTCATAATCTTATAGATTTTGAGGAAAATGAACTGGTAGAAATAGAGTATAAAGGCACAAAGCATATAGGCAAGGTAGTAAGTATTTACAACAACGGTGAAACCTTGAATGTTAATTGGGATGGCAAGCAGACAGCCTTTTATTATAAAGCAGTAAAGAAAATTAAAGAAATAAATATGAAAAATGCTATTTAATTAGTTGGTGGGAAACATGAAGGAAGCCCCTAAAAAGGGGCTTATAGTTACTAGGTAAAAGCAAAAAATATTATGGACAAAAGAGTAAATAAAAGAGAAATAAAGTTATAGCGAAGAATCTACATTTAATTATATGAAAACTAACTTCGAATAATTCCAAGTGGTGATAAATAATTTTGCACATTAAAAAGCCCCTAAAAAGGGGCTCAAAAATCACTAGGTAAAAGTAAAAAAATATTATGGACAAAAGAGTAAACAAAAGAGCAATAAAGTAATAGCGAAGAGGCTACATTTAATTATATGAAGACTAACTTCAGATAATTCCAAGCGTTGATAGATAATTTTGCACATTAAAAAGCCCCAATTAATGGGGCAAAAATGGATTATATAAATAATATGTTAACTAAATCATTATATTATGTGTAATTTGAAAATATTTATTCTGTTATTGTTACAGTACCAGGGCCTAATATTATAATTTTATCAACATACCTGAAAGGACCAATATTATATTTAGCGGAGTTTTCTAATAAACGGTGAGATTCCATTACCTGTTGATCATCATCTATTCTCATCATAAGAACAGTTCCAGGGGAGGTATTTTGAATATTGTATGTAGTATTCTCCATTAACTTTAAACTTTTTATGCTATAAGTACCTTCAGATACTTGCATATTTAGTGTTCTAGCACTGACTGCTAGATTATTCATACTAAGAGATAAAAGCAGTAGAGCAGAGAGCATAATAAATATTTTTTTCATTTGATAGGCCACCTTTCATGATTTAAGAAAAAGTTAAAAGAACATTATTATATATTATAAATCTATAGTCATATTTAAGAGGAGCCAAAGGGAGTTGACCGGAGCTAGCTGGTATTCGTATAAGTTGTTGGATCTTTCTATCAGCATCAAGAATTATTAATAGACCCTCAACATATGGTTCCTGGTTTTGGACTTTGTAAGAAACATTTTCTTTTAAGTTTAAATCTTTCATGCTGTAAAAACCTTGTGAATATATTTTGGGCTGAGCTACGACAGATACTGTATTGAAAGTAAATAATAAAAGCAATGACATAGAAAGAATATATATAAATTTTTTCATTTGATAAGCCTTCTTTCTTAATTTCAGAGTGTAAATTAAATAGATAAAATTATTATGCGGAAATATGATAGAAATATTCATTAATACCTTGCAGGACTGGAAGGCGCATTAGCAGGGATTACGATGTTAATGTTAAGGTTACTGCAAAAGATAAATAAGAAGAGAGTTTATTGAAGCTCTCTTCCTAAAAAGGAGCTATAAGTATGGGAATTATTAAAGATATAGTTGATATAGTGGTTCCAAGAGTACAAAAGAGAATGGAAGAAGAAGGATTAGATATTAAAGAAGCTTTAAATAAAGAGCTTATGGAAATGGGATATATTCAGAAGGATGATAAAGAGGATGAGGAAAATAGAGAGTAATTTAGAGGGGGAGAAATTGTTCATAAAAAAAGACACTACAAGGTGTCTTTTAAGCAATAATTACTTCACCTTTCCCAATAATTACAATTCTATAACTAGGTTCAAGGGCAAGCAAGGTATAGTTTGCCGATTTGGGTGGTAAATAAATAGATTGTATTTGACGTTGGTTTTCATCAAAAAGTGCTATATAAACACTGTTATCAGGTGAGATATTTTGAATAGTATAACGATTTTTTTTGGCAGCATTAAGATTGGATAATTGATAAAGCCCCTCCTTAAATGTATCTACCGCAAATGTGGGAATTAATGAAAGAGAATTAAAAAATAAACATATTATAATTAACGTTATTGCAATATTTTTTTTCATAATATAAAATCACCTCCCCAAGTAGTAGTATTAGTGTAACTTTTAATCGATAAATACATCCCCATTACCAACTATTGCAATTCTGTAGTCAGGCTTAAGTGGTAATAAATTATATTTTTTGGAGTTGGGATCTAATCGTATAGATTGTATTTGAAGTTGATTTTCATCATAAAGAATTATATAAACACTATCTTTTTGAGATACATTTTGAACACTATAGGTATTCTCTGCTGAAAAATTAAAATCAGCTGCTTTATAAATCCCCTCTTTAAAAATGTTAGCAGCAAATATAGGAGAAGCCAGATTAAGTAATAAAAATATTGAAATCAAAAATATAAGTATAAATTTTTTCATAGTAAAACCACCTCAACATTTTGCTATAAACAACAAATATAGATGATTTTATTATGTGTACTTACTAAGTAAATATTCAGAATGTAAATCTGATGTGGTAAGTAAAAAACATGTTCTTTGAAAATTGAATAATGCGGTTTTTACAAAATATGCTATAATTGATACAGAATAGTAAATTATTGCGAAAAAATTGGGTGAGATAAAATGTTAAAAAAATTCTTTTATGAGGTGAAAAAATCAATCTCACAATATAGTTTTAACGTGCCCCCACATTTTCTTACAAATTAAAAATATACAATGATAGCAATAATTATACAATGAGAAATAATATAAATTTATTGTAAAACGATAAATACTATGCTAAAATAATTTTATTATTTAATTAGTGAGGTGTTTTAAGTGAATATTAAACAAGGTTCAACCACTTTCTTAAAGGTAATTATTTTTCTGATTGGAATTGCAGTTTTTGCTTTGTGTATAATTTGGTTACCTGGGATAGCTATTAAAGAACCCAAAGCACATCCAGGGGACTACTCGCTTTATCCATTGTTAGGATATGCGTATGGATGCTGTGTTGCGTTTTCTGTTGCACTGTATCAAGCATTTAAACTATTAACCTGTATTGAAAGGAACAATGCTTTTTCCGAGTTATCACTTAAATATTTGAAGGTTATAAAGAAATGTGGTTTAACAATCATCCTCTTCTTTTTGTTAGGGATAATAACCTTAAAGGTAATTTCTAAAATTAGTGGAGATGACCCAGCAGGTCCTATATCATTAAGTTTTATGATTATTTTAGCAACAAGTATTATCACTGCTATTGTGAATGTGCTTCAAAAACTATTAATAAATATTTTAGAAGGAAATTGCCATAATAATTAAGAAAAAAATTGAGACTATACTAAATTCTTAATGTTCTTAAATTATGAATCACTAAAATCAAATAGCAAATTGTAAGATCGCATTATTCAAGAGATTGAATTTGCGATTTTTTTATTACGTTATTCTATTATTAAACGCAAAATATGCCCCAATTAAGGGGCATACAATGGATTTTTTTAATAATAATATAATCAACAACCAAATATATTATGTACTATTTGAAAAAAAGTATTCAAGTAATTTAATTCATAATACTAATATTTAAAAATAAAAGGTGTTCGTAATGAACACCTATAACAATTAGAGAACGAATCATGGAAAGAAGATTCTCTAATCAATCTGTCTACATTATAACATAAAAGTATTATAAAGGATAGGTGGTAAAAATGGCAGAAATTAAAAGTATATTTAATATCTACAGAGAAAGAAAATGCAAGATTAATAATTTGGAAATCGAAATTGAAAACTTAAGACTAAGTGGATCTGAGGAAAAAGACATAAGAATAAAGGATTTAATTACGGAAATTAATAGATTAAAAAATGAAAATAAAAGAATTGATAATATTTTAAATTTATTACCTGAAAAAGAATATAAGGTTGTAAAATTAGTTTTAATAGATTGCAAAGATAAGAAAAAAGTTGCTAGTGAAATTGATAGAACTGAAAGACAATTAAATAGAATATTGAATAGGGCTATCCAAAAGATAAATTTATAGAGTGCAGTATATGCACTTTTTATTTATGCCTATTTAAGTATTAATTAAAAATAAATGTAAGAAAAGTGGATATTGATGGAAAAATAAATTAATTTACAACTATTTTTTTGCAAAAACACTCTGATTTTTCTAAAATATACTCAAAAAATAATGATTAAATGGTAAAAGTTTTATTTTATTAAAAAAACTATACTAAAAATGTTTAAATTGGTAAAAAAATATGTTTTAATATATATGATTAGTTAAAGGGGGTATTAATAATGAAAAAATATGCTAAACAAAAATTATCGTTAGTAATGGTACTTGTATTTATGTGCATGTTTAATGTGACATATGCTGTTTCAGCAGCTGATATGTCATCTGGTGCATGGACTAAGTCAGGTGAAGGCACAACAACGATAACTAAAAATGATGATGGAAGTTTAAGTTTTGCTTATGACCTAAACTCCAATATAATATTTAATGGTCAACAGTGGATATTTGATAGTGTTGCAAATTCTACAGAAACTTTTAAATATAATTGGTCATATAGTTATTTTCATTCTTGGTTTCAAGCTCAAGCAAAAGTAACTGCATATGCAGATGGACCAGATGGAGAACAGAGCATTCAACTTTATGCTAATGGAGGTACAGATAGTTTAACTGGCAGCTCAAGTCTAAATCTTCACGAAGGATATCATTATGGATTTAGAATTTATGGAAGAAACGGAGACTCTGCTCATATAGCTAATGGAACTTTAAAAATTTCAGTTGCGCCTGTAGAAGTAGATTCAATTAGTAGTCCTTCAGATATTAATGTCGCAAAGGGAACTTCAAGAAGTGACATAGGATTACCAGATACAGTAGATGTTGGACTAAGTGATAACACAACAACAAGTGCAGCAGTAGTATGGAATGATGGAAATCCATCATATGATGGAGACGCATCAGGGACTTATACATTTACAGGAACAATAACATTATCAGATGGTGTAATAAATCCAAATAACTTAGAAGCAAGTGTAAATGTTATTGTAAAAGATTCAGATGAAGGTAATGAACCAGCAATACCTTCAGAAGCAAAAATTGTAGGAGAAACAAAAGTAGGAAGAACTTTAACTGCACAGCTTATAGATGAAGTTGGAAACGAAGTTACCACAGGTGCTGCAGTAACTTATGAATGGTATAGATTAGATAACTCAGATTCAAACTTTAGTGAGAAAGTAGGAACTGATAAAACATATAAGTTAACTGGACATGATTTGAATAAATACATAGGCTTAATTGCTAAATATGGTGATTATTCTTTTGATTGCGTTAGTGGAAAAATTGTAGCATCAAGCAATAGTTCAAGTTCATCAAGTCATCATTCGAAGTCAAATAAAGATACAGAATCTACTACTACTGATAAAACTACGAATGATACAAGTGTCAAAAAGACAGGATGGGCACAAGATACAAATGGTAAATGGTATTTAGTAAAAGAAAATGGAAATAAGGAAACTGGTTGGAAAGCAGTAAATAACAATTGGTACTTTTTCAATACTAATAGTGGAGAAATGGTAACTGGATGGTATAAGTCGCAAAAAGGTGATTGGACTTATAATGGACAAGATGTAGAAGGTCAATGGTTCCATTTAGATACTGACGGAAAATTAACAACTGGTTGGCTTAAAGACTCAGATAATAACTGGTACTATCTATCTAATGGTCAGTATGGTTCATTAGGATCTATGCTAAAAGGATGGCAGAAGGTAAACGAAAAATGGTATTATTTCAATTCTAACGGAGCAATGGAGAGTAACTCAGTAATTGATGGTTATACTCTAGGTAATGATGGGTCTTGGATTGAGTAAAATTAATAATTAGGATATAAAAGAAACATAGTTATGCAGTTGATGAGAATTGTATAACTATGTTTTTTTATTTATATATAATGTCCTGAAAATGTCTCAAAAATGTCCGACAAATGTCTTAAAGTTTATGATAACATAAAATCAATAAAAAGAAATGTCACGTTTTTGGTATGGAATAACTATATCTATTTTTAGGAGGTATATTTGTGCTAGATAAAGAAAAAGTGAAAGGATTATACTTACAAGGATATAATGCAGTAGATATAGCATTTATATTAAACTGTAAATCAGATACAGTCAGGCAATGTATACATAGAAATTTAAAAGAGTTTAAGAATTCTCATTTAGCAACTAAAATTAGAAATAAAGAAATAGATAGAATCACAAGATATGAAGCAAAACAATATATGAGTGATTCAACTTTTATTAAAAAGAATAGATCTATCTACAAAACTAATTTAGATGGAGATATAGTAATTGATGTTAATGCAGCTCCAATAGTAAGTTTTGATACTCCTAAAAGATTAAAAAATGAGAATAGCCTTAAAGAAATAGATAAAAGAATAAGAAAAAGCAATTATAGGAAAGATGAGTTGTTTGTATAGCAATTTGTCTTTCTTTTTGTTTGGAAAGAAGGTGAGAATGTGAAAGAAATATATTTAATTCGTATTTGTGGTAAATGCAAGAAGACAAACATTTTAATTAATGAGGAAGTTGAGGACACAATAAAAAAGGGATACTATATTTCATGTTCTTACTGTGGAAGTAAAAGAATATTTAAAGAAAATGAGGCAAACGATTTACGTAGATGTATGGATAACAATGCATACAAAAGAGTAAAGGGAAAGATAAGGCAGGTGCATTCAGTTTGAGAAAAAAAGGAAGGAATGCAGCTATAGTAATTAAAGATCCTAAGGATTTACAGAGAATTGCTAATAGAATGAAAAGTTATAATTATCCAGCATATATACTTTGGAGTATAGGAGTTAATACTGGATATAGAGGTGGAGATTTAGTAAAACTTACAGTTGCAGATGTTAAGAAAGCTATACAAACTAATGAACTAGTAATTCAAGAAGAAAAAACTAAGAAGACTAGAAAAGTAAAGTTTGAAAGAGTTGTAAAACTGAGCAATAGGCTTATAAAAATACTTCAAGAATATATTCAAGATAAAGAGGACGCAGAATATTTATATTGGTCACAAAAAGGGGAAGGCGTAGAACCATTTAAAGAAAATATATCAAGAGAAGCATTAGGAAAGATTTTTAAAAGTGTACTTGAAGAGATTGGCATATTAGGTTCAATTGGAACACATACAGCACGTAAAACATATGGATATTTTCAATATATAGAACGCGATAAGGATATCTATTATGTCCAAAGATTGTTTGGACATGCCAAGATAACAACTACTATGGAATATATCGGATTAGATGAAGATATATTGCAAGAGTCAGCAAACATATCAGATAAATATGTGTTTTGATATGTGGGAAATATTCATATTTTTTTATCCTTAAATACCTTATTATTTAATCCATAAATATTAAAGGATAAAAATTAAAGACATATAGAAGTAGGAATATTAAAAAATAAATACCTTACTCTGTAAGTAAATGAGGTATTTTATAGCTTAAAACATACTATAAGTCAGCTAAATTATTACGCTAAAAAGTAGGGAAATAAAAGCGTGGGAAATATAGCAATTATCGAGCCTTAGTTAAAAGCAAAAGTCTCGATGTTGGAGGTGTGAAATGAAGTCAGTAGAAGAGAAAATAAGAGAGAACTTAAAGATGATAGAATCAATGGTTGAGCAAGGATCTACAGATAAAGAAATTGCTGAAAAAATAGATGTTGGATACTCAACTTTTAAGAGCTATAAAGCTAAAAATAAGGACCTAAAAGAGCTAATGGCTGAATGTAAAGATAAAAAGAATGAACAGGTAGAACAATCGCTATTTAAAATCTGTAACGGATATAAATACTATGAAGAAGTAGCAACTAAAGTTAAGAATGAAGCTCTTGCAGAGGATGGCAAAACTATTTTAGTTAAAGAAGATGTGGTTGTTAAGTCTATCAAGAAATACAAGGGACCTGATTTAGCAGCACAGAAGTATTGGCTAAATAATATGAAGAAGACTAAATGGAGTGAAGATCCTAACAAAGTTCTTAATGATAAGAAGCTTACCAAGTTAAAAGAGAAAGAAGTTAATTCAAAGGTTATTGAAATATAAGGAGATGTTACTGTATGGCTATGTACAGGTTATGTTCTGTATGTGGTAATAGAGTCACATATGGAGGTAAGTGTAAATGTGAAGTAAATGAGAGGAAAGAAAAGTATAAGCATTATAAGGAGAATAGGACAGATAAAAGAGAGCAGGAGTTTTATTCAAGTGGTGCATGGATTAAGTGTAGGAATAGTGTAGCATCCAATCAATTTGGTTTAGATATTATTGAATGGAGCAAAGGTAATATAGTTCAAGCCGAAGCATATCATCACATAATAGAAACTAAAGATGATTGGAGTTTAAGGCTAGATGCAAGCAACATAATTGGATTAACAAAAAGAAATCATATAGCAATTCATAGAATGATGAATAAAAGCTGTGAAGAAAAAATAAAAGTACAAAATTATTTAAAAGAATTGCTAAAAAGATATGAAAATGAGATATTTTAAACCCGGGGGAGGGGCTGAAAATTTATATAAAGGGATGGAAAGTCCTAGGTGCCCTCCCAGTCAGATAAAATTCCCAAAATGAAAATTTGAAAAATCATGTGAAAGAAGGTGGATTTTTGGTTAGACCAAGTAAATCAATAGAGAGCCAAAGTAGACATAATACTAAAGCTGAAATTAAATTAAGAAAAGAGAATGAAGAGAATCTAAAAGGTTTAGCTGACAAGATAGATAAACCACCAAGTTATTTATCCAAAGAACAAAAGAAAATATATAAATTTATAATTGAAGAATTACTAGAAACAGGAATATTGACTAATTTAGATGTATTTGTGTTATCTACTTGTTCTATTGCAGTTGACCGACTTCAAACTATAGAAACTATTATAAATAAGAATATAGGAAGTTTGGTAAACAAAGATTTAATGAGTGCAAAGGATAAATATACAAAAGATTTATATAGGTGTTGTAGTGAATTATCATTATCTCCACAAAGCAGAGCAAAGCTAGGAAATCTAGCTTTGGATAATAAAGATAAGAAAGAAGATCCTTTATTGAAAGCTCTACAGGATGATGAAGATTAATGAAATTATTAGATGATGCATTAAAATATTGTAGAGATGTTATTGATGGTGCTGAAATCACTACAGATGAAGTCAAGCAGCAGTGTAAAAAGTTTCTATATGATTATGAAATAAAGCAATATGAAGATAAGTTTGAATTTTTTTTATGTGCAAAAAAGTTAAATGTTATAAATAACATCTTGAAAATAATAAATTATGCAACAGGATTTGTCGCTGGAAAAAGTGTTTATGATGGAATTGTAGGATTTCAGGCACTTATTCTAGTGGCTATTTTTGGTTGGAGATATAAAAATGATAAAAATAAATTCAGGTATAGAGATGTAGTTTTATTTATTCCTCGTAAAAATGCTAAAACATTTTTAATAGCGCTCATATTTATCCTATTGATGCTAACAGAACAGAACTTTAGTGAGTTTTACTCTGTATGTATTGATAGAGATTTAGCCAAGGAAGTACGTAAGGCCATGGCACAGATAATAACAGCGAGTCCAGCATTAGAAAAACATTTTTTTGTATCAGAAAGTGAAATAGGTATTATAAAGTGTACACTGACACATAGTTTCTATTACCCACGTACGAGCAAAGCAAATAAGAATAACTCCATTAGACCAGCAGCAGTATGTGCAGATGAAGTTGGAGCATTTACAAGTAATGATAATATACAAGCTATGAGAAAAGGCCAATTAAGTGTTAAAAATCCACTTATGTTTAAAACAACAACTGCTTATGCTGAAAGTGATTCAATAATGCTCGAAGAACTTGAATATGATAGAGCAGTGTTAGAGGGAACTGTTACAAATGAACGAATATTTATTCTTTTGTATTATGCACTTAGAGAGGAAGTGTGGGATGATATGGCAATTTATAAGGCAAATCCGTTGAGAGTGGAAGAAAATTACGAGGAAATTAAAAGCGATAGAGAGATTGCTAAAATAAAAATATCTGAGCAGGAAGAGTTATTAACTAAAAACTTTAATATTTTTCTTGATACCAATGAACTAGATAAGTATTTAGACATTAGATACTGGAAGAAATGTAAAGTTGATAATATTAATTTTGAAGGCAAAGAGGTTATTGTTGGTGTAGATTTATCAGTTACTACAGATTTAACTGCAGTAAGCATTATGTATAGAGAAGATAATAAAATTTACTGCAAATCTCATGGATTTTTACCAGAAGATAGTTTGGCAGAACGTAGAGAAAATATTGATTATAGAAATTATGGTGAATTGGGGTATTGTGATATTCATAAAGGAATGACAGTAAGCTATACAAAAGTTGAAGAATATATAAGAAGCATTGAAGAAACATATAATTGCAAAATTATATCCATTGTAACAGATCCTATGAATGCAAAAGAAATGATGGAAAGGTTAAGCGAAGATTTTGATGTAATAATGTTAAAACAAACTTATACTAATTTAAGTCCAGCAACGAAAGAATTTCGAAAGCTTGTTTATGATGGAAATGTGTTTTATGAAAAGAATGAATTACTTGATTGGAATATGAAGAATGCAATTACTACAAAAGGTAAAGCAGATGATGAGATGCTACAGAAAGAAAATAAGAATAAGCAAAGAATAGATATGGTTGCTGTATTAGTATTTGGAATGACACAATTAATAGTTGAAGAAGAAAAATATAGTGCTGTAGATACCCTTGATAAGATGGATTGGTAGAGAAATGAGGTGAGATCTTGAAAAAAGTCAAAGAAAAACTTAAGAATATAATTAACAGAACTATTTTCAATGACATATTTGTTATGGAAATGGTCTTTTTTATTGGAGTTTTCATCATTATTCTTACTAATTTCTCTATAAATATCAAGTTTGGATTTTACTCATTGGGATTTATTTTTATTGCTTTGAGTATATTTTTATATAAATTTACAGGAAAGCGAGGTGATAATAAATGATTTTTAATAGATTGATTGAAAAAAGAGAAACAGTAGACGTAAATGATTGGAAAACAGTTTATTCCTTTGAAAATGGTTATGATATTACTCCGTTTGATATTGAAATGAAAGAAAGCACTTATTTTAGTTGTATAAAAATCATATCTGAGAGTATTGCTAAATGTACCTTACAAGTAAAAAAGGAAACGGAAAAGGGGGAAGAGTTAGCTAAGGACCATTATCTATATGACAAATTAAGAATACGACCTAATGATTATATGTCAGCAATAGATTGCTATAAAGCCTTTGTAGCATTATCAAAACACTGGGGGCACTCTGGTCTTTTTATTGACAGACAAGGAAGTAAAATAAATGGATTGTATCCAGTAAAAATTACAAATGTAACAATAGATAATGCAGGATTAATTAAAAGTATAAAAGGCAATAAAATATTATGGGATTTTGAAGGTGTGGAAGGTGAGATCGGCAGTTGTTTTGATAAAGATATAATAATGCTAAGGGACTTTACTATGGATGGAATTAAAGGCAAAGCAAATAGGAGCATTCTTTCTGAAAGTTTAGATAGTAGTCTTAAAAGTCAAAATTACTTAAATAAACTTTTTAGCAATGGGCTTACAAATAAAATAGTTGTTCAGCTTACTAGTGACATTAAAGAGGAAAAGGAACTCAAAAAGGTTCAAGAGAAATTTGATAGGATCTACACTAATAATGGGCGGGTATTTACTATACCAGCAGGTTATAATGTTCAGCCTATGAATTTATCTTTAAGCGATGCACAATTTACTGAGTTGAGAAAATTATCAAAAGAAGAAATAGCAAGTAGCTTTCAAGTTCCGTTAAGTAAACTGGGGATAATGAGAGATACAGCAGTTAGTGAGGAACAGGACAATATAAAGTTTTTAACTGATTGCTTATTAATAATATTTGAGCAAATAGAGCAGGAGATGGACTGGAAGTTGTTAACTCAAACTGAAAGAGAGATGGGATATAAAATACGCTTTAATATTAATGTGCTATTAAGAACTGATAGTAAAACTCAATCTGAGGTAATTAGTACCTATGTAAAAAATGGGGTTTATGACCTTGATTATGCTAGAGATATATTAGGCGTACAAAAAATAGGTGGTGAATTGATTATTACTTTACCTTCAGGACAAGTTCTTTTAAAAGATTTAATTAATGGTAATGTTAGTTACCAAAAAGGAAAGCAAAATACTACGCCGAAAGATGGTGATAATATTGACACTAAATGTTGTTAAAGATTATTTGAAGATTGACTATGAAGATGAAGATAATTACTTAACTGAGCTGCTAGAGGTATCTCTAATATACATAGATTCTATGGTAGGAGAAGGTTATAAAAACGATGAAAAGGCGGTTAAATTAGCTGAAATACTTCAGAAAAAACTAATATCAGATATGTATAACATTAGAGGTACTAGTATAGATATTAAAACTAAACAAGATAGAATTGTTTCTAGTATATTAGATAAGCTTAGTAATTATAATACAGAATCTTGAGAGGAGGTGAAAATTTATGCAAGTAGAAATTAGGTCAGATCATGTAGTAGTTAGGGGATATGTTAATGCATGTGAAAGGGATTCTAGAGAGTTACCTTCGCCAAAAGGAAAATTTGTTGAGCAGGTTAGAAGTGGAGTTTGGCAAAGAGCATTGGAAAGAACTAGTGATGTACCAGTATTACTTAATCATGATTGGAGTAGAAAACTTGGATCAACAAAAGATAATCTTAAACTTAAGGAAGATAATATTGGTTTATATGCGGAAGCTAGGATATATGATTCTGATGTCATTGAAAAGGCAAAAAATAATAAACTAGTTGGGTGGTCATTTTCTTTCATACCTCAAAAACAAAGCTGGGGAAAAACGGATACAGATGTTGAGAGAAGATATCTTGAAGATATTATATTAAGAGAAGTATCTATACTTGATAATACACGTACACCAGCATACTATGGCACTAGTATAGAAGCTAGGGATAATGAAGAAGTTTGTATTGAGCAAAGATTTATACAGGATCAAGTGGAAGTAATTCTACTGGAGGAAGAAAAAAGAGAGAATGATATAAATCTAAAACTTAAATTAATGGAATTAGAATTACAGATTATGTAGTTCTTTTTTTATACTCTATTTTAAATAATGAAGGCGAGGAAGTTAAAGGATGAAATTAAAAGATTTATTAGCATTATTAGATAGTAAGAAAACAGAAGTGAGAAGTCTTATAGCAGAGCAAAAGGTAACAGAAGCCGAAGCTAAAATGGCAGAAATAAGAAGTATAGAAAAAATGATAGAAATTGAAAAAGAGCTAGAAGAAGCTGAAAAGAGAGATTTGGAGTCTCAAAGGAATGAGAAAAAGGAAACAAAAGTAGATAAGATTGATGAAATGAGGAGCATTGTTAAGAAAGTCTTAGGGCAGGAGTTAACAGAAGAAGAAAGAGCAATGGTTAAGACAACAGACAATTCAGCAGTGTTACCAAAACAATTTGTAAATCAACTTATAGAGATAGAAAAAGGGTATGGATCGTTAGAGGAATATGTTGAAGTCATTCCGGTGACAAAGAATGAAGGAACAATGCCAGTATCAGAAGTAGATGAAGATGAATTGCCAGAGGTTTTAGAGGGGGATGATATTACTGATGCAACGTTAACAACTTCAGATATAGCATTTAAATGTGCTAAAGTTGGTGAGATTTACACATTAACATCTGAATTACTTGATGATGCAGAGGTTGAAATTGAAGGCTTAGCACGTAGAAACTTTACAGCTAAAACTGTAAGAACTAAAAATGCAAAAATTATGAAAGTCATAAAAGATAATGCAGCTGCATTTACTGGCGTTGGAAGTTATGAGGATATAAATACAGCTATAGACGAGGCGGTACCAGCAGTTAAAGCTGGATTAGTGACATTCACAAATCCAAAAGGATATTCAGTATTAAAGAATATGAAAGATGGGCAAAAGAGACCTTTAAATTTAGTTACAGAAGTAAACGGAAAATATTATTTTAATAATAAAGAATTAGTTGTAGTAGATGAAACTTTATTACCAACAGCAGAAGGAAAAACAGCTACTTTTTATGTTTGTAATTCTAAGGAACTTGTAAAGTTATTTAAAAGAAATGAGTTTACAGTTGCCAGAAGTACAGAAGCAGGATTTATAAATGATACAGTTAAAGTAAGGATTTTAGGAAGATTTGATGTAAAGAAAGGATATGCTAGAAATTGTTATGCAATATCATTCTAATTTAAAGGGTAAATTTTTCTACCCTTTGAGTTTAATATGAGGTGATTATAATTGAGTAGCGTAGAAATGGATCAAAGAATAGTAATAAGCGAATACATTGGAGAAAGTCAAAATGATAATGGTTTTGATACACCAAATTGGGATGATACTTATTATTCATGTTGGAGTGCATTTAAACAAATAAGTGGAAAAGAGTTTCTATCTGCAAAGGCTAATAATAGTGAAAATGTAGTTACCTTTACAGTTAGATATTGCAATAAAACTAAGGTGTTATTAGTATCAGGAGCAACAAAGCAGTATAAAGTGATATATAAAGAAAAAGATTATGATATATTATTTTGTTCTGATTATAAGAATCTCCATCAATGGATAGATATAAAGGCAGAAGTTAAAGGCTAGGTGATTACATGAGTGGAATTGAATTAGATGGTTTTGAGGAATTAGAAGCATTACTTCAAGATATGACACTTACTGAAGCTGATGAGAAGAAAGCTATGAAAGCTGGTATAGATGTAATTTATAATACAGTTGAAAGTAATACTCCGGTTGGAGAAAGCGGAGATATGAAAAGAAAAATTAAAGAAAAGGTTAGTAAAAATGATCTTTCTTTAATAACAGGTCAAGTTATAATGGGCGCTTGGTATACAGGCTTTGAAGAGTTTGGAACTAGCCAACAAAAACATCATGTTGGATTTTTTGAGCATTCTGTTAATAGCTCACAAGATGAGGCTTTAGAAGTATTAGCAAAGGGATTGTTAAAGCAGTGGTGATGCAATGGTTAATATTAAGAAGTTTATAAAAGATACATTATCAAATTCTGAAATATTAAATTTAACAGCAGATAAAAAAGTTTATTTTATACATGCCAATAAGCCTAACACACCGTACGTTGAATATGAGATCTTTGATGAGAATGGTGAGGAATGGGCAGAAAATAAAGAGATAGCAACAAACTTTTATTTGCAAGTAGATATATTTAGCAGAACAGATTATACAGATTTAGAGAATAAAATTAAAGAAGTAATGACAAACGCTGGCTTTAATAGGAGTATGGCTGCCGATTTATATGAAAATGATACGCAGTTATTCCATAAAGCTATGCGTTTTTTTATTACACTGGAAGTGAGGTAAAAATATATGGCTATTGTAGGCTTAGAAAAGCTTTATTATTCAAAGATTACAAAGGATGATTCTACAGGAATCGTATTTGATAAACCAATTTATTTACCAGGTATTAAAGAAATTAAGATTGCACCAAAGAGCAATACAGCAAAATTATATGCAGAAAATAAGGTGTGGGATCAAACAACAACATTAGAAGATATTGAGGTTACTGTAAATGTAGCTGATTTGACCAATGCACAATCTGCTGATTTGTTAGGACAAACAATTGCAACAGAAGGAGGAACATTTGCATCATCTGATGATATTGCTCCATATATAGCATTGCTTTATGTAGCAAATAAGTCTAATGGCAAAAAGAGATATGGAATTCTTTATAAGGGGAAAATGGAATTACCAGATGATTCTAGTAAAGGGCAAGAAGGAAAAGTTGATTATCAGACACCAGAAATGAAAGCAACATTCCAACCGCTACAAAATAATGGAATGTGGAAATATAATGTAGATGAGGATGATCCAAATTGTCCAAGTGACATTGAAACTAAATTCTTTGAAAGTGTAATTGTACCTACTAAAAAAGTAACTACACCAACTACTTAAGTATTTTAAACTCTCAATCATTTAATTTGGTTGGGAGTTTCTTATAAAATCAGGGAGGAGATATGTATACATGTTTGGCGAAACTAGAAAATTAAAGATAGGTGAAAATGAATATAATTTTAAAATGACAAATGAAACCATTTTGAAAGTAGATGATAAGTATGGGAATTACGGAACAGTGCTACAAGGAATAATGGAAGGAAAACAATTTTATACTAATGCATTAAGACTAATGTCCTGTAGCTGTATAGATAAGGAAACTGGAAATGATAAAAAAGTAGAAAGGACTAAAGAATTTAGCATAGAGGAATTAATAAATTTATTAAAACCTCAGCAACTTAATAACGAGATACCTGAATTTGTAAAGAATTTATATTTTGATTATATAGGTATTGATACTAGTGTTAAGAAAAAAGATTCAAAACTGAATAATAAAGAAAAAAACTAGGTGACCAGTCAAAAAATCCTTATGAGATTGATTTTGACTGGCTTTTTTATATTAGTAAGGTTCATTTAAATTATACAAAAGCTGAGTTTTTAGAATCTACACACGCTGAAATATATAAAATGTGGATGAAGCATGTGAAATTTAATAGTTGGGAAATTAAAGACGAAGACGATGCAAATAAATCTGGAAATGAAGAAAGAGTTTATATAGATGAAATACCATTCTTATAAGAAAGGAGGTAAAGTAATTGAGCGACTTGGAAAAACTAATAAAGGCCAAGATGGTGCTAGATGATACTGGATATAATTCTAGTATTAAAGGTATAAATAGCAGTTTAAAAGAAGTTCAATCAGAATTCAAATTAGCTAGTGAAGGTCTTAAGACATTTGGATCTACTAGTGATAGATTAAAATCAGCACAAGATGCACTTGCCAAACAATTTGATTTGCAATCTAAAAAAGTTGATACCTATAGAGAAGCAATGGAGAAAGCTAGCCAGAAGATGAGTGATAATATCTCTGAAAGAGATAAATTAAAAGCTAGTTTGGAAAGTGCCAATAGTAAGTACCAAGAAGCAATTCAGTTATATGGAAAAGAAAGCGAACAAGCTAAAAAGGCTAAAGAAGCAGTAGATCAATTGACAACTGAGTATAGTAAAAAAGAAAAAGCAATTGAATCTAATGCTAAACAGATACAAAATTATCAAACTAATATGAATAAAGCTGAAACTGAGATGGTCAAAACTCAGGGAGAGCTTCAAAAAATAAATGATGAGCTTGATAAGAGTAATAATAAGTGGCTCAATGCAAGCAATGGTTTAAAAGAAAGTTGCGAGAAACTAAAGGATTTTGGGAGTAAGGCTACTAATGTTGGAGATGGAATATTAAAAATTACAGCACCTTTAGAAGCAGCAGGAATAGCAGGAGTTAAATTTAGTACTGATTTCCATGATGGCATGGCCAAGATTAGTACTGTTGCTGATACAACTAATATCAGTATAGAAGACCTAGGAAAAGGTGTTATAGATCTATCTAATATGTCGGGAGAAAGTTTTGATACTATTCAAGATGGTATGTATGATACTATTTCTTCAGGCGTTGCAGCAGAAAAGTCGGTAAATTTTCTAACAACAGCGGTCAAGGCGGCTAAAGGTGGATTTACTGATACAGCCACTAGTGTAGATGGATTAACTACAGTGCTAAATGCTTATGGACTTAAGACAGAAGAAGTGACTAATATTGCTAATCAAATGTTTATTGCGCAAAACTTAGGAAAAACAACTTTTGGAGAAATGTCTAGCTCTATAGGTAATGTCATTCCAACAACAGCAGCATTAAAAGTAACTACATCAGAGCTATTCAGTTCATTAGCAACATTAACTGCGAATGGTATTAAGACATCTGAAGCTGTTACAGGGCTAAAAGCAGCTTATTCTAATATAGCTAAACCATCAGATGATGCTGCAAAAATGGCACAGAAGTTAGGTATAGAATTCAATGCAGCACATTTACAGAGTGTTGGATGGGGAAAGTTCTTAGAAGAAGTAAAACAAAAAACTAATGGTAATACAGAAGAGTTGTATCAATTATTTGGTTCTGTAGAAGCAGTTAACACCGTGCTTACTATGACAAGTGATCAAGGAATGAACTTATTCCAACAAAGTATGGATCAAATGACTACTAATACCACAGCCTTAGATGATGCATTTACAAAAGTAGATGAAACTGCTGGTAATAAAATGAGAAAAAACTTCAATGAATTAAAAAATGCAAGCATAGAATTAGGCGATGCATTAGCACCAGTAATGGAAGAGGCTACTAATGTAATCGGTGGCTTGACATCAACTCTAGAAGGTATGGATAAAGGAACTGTAACAACTATTGCAGATGTAGTAATGTTTAGCACTGCGCTAGGTGGAGTTCTAAAAGTAGTTGGTGGAGTGTCTAGTGGGATTGGAACTGTAATTAATGTAGCATCTAAATTATCTGGTGCTTTAGGAACTGCAACTGTAGCTACAGAAACAGTTGCAGAAGCTGGAGCGGTTGCTGGAGGAGTCGGAGGTGCTACAGGATTTGGTGCATTGGCTACAGGGATGGGTGGCGCAGTTGTAGCTGCAGCTCCATACATTGCAGTGGCTGGTGCAGTTGCTTTAGCTGGGTATGGAATATATAAAGGGTTAACTCAGGACGTTGTACCAAGTGTTGATTTATTTGCAGATAAAGTTGAATATACTTCACAAACTGTGCAAACTGAATATGGAGCTATGACACAAAATGTTGCAACCAATACAATAAAGATAAGTGAAGCAACAAAGACAGCAGTAAAAGATTATCTAGATATGGATCAAAATGCTAAAGCCTCACTTCAGGATCTATATATTAATGGAACTGTTATTACAGGACAAATTGCAACTGATACTAAAGCTAAATTCGATGGTATGACTCAGAGTGTTATACAAGGATATGAGAAACAGAAAACTGATAGCATATCTAAGTTACAAGAGTTATTTACACAACAAAATACTCTTACCAGTACAGAGCAGACTGAAATCATGCAAAAGGCAACGGAATTTTATACTAATAAAGAGAATCAAACACAGCAATATGAAGATCAAATTAATCAAATAATTCAAAATGCGGCAAACAATCATAGAACTTTAACGAGCCAAGAAGTAACTGACATAGGACAATTACAAAATCAAATGAAAGAAAATGCGGTAAAATCACTTTCTGACAATGAGGTTGAAGCACAGGTTATTTTACAGCGTATGAAGGATTATGATGGAAGAATTACTGCTGAACAGGCATCAGAACATATTCAAAAATTAAATGAAAGTAGAGATGGAGCAATTAAAGCTGCTAATGATGAATATGACCAAACTGTTGCAACAATAATTAAGCAGCGTGATGAAGTAGGTTCTATAACATCAGAGCAAGCTGACAAAATGATAGCAGATGCAACAAAGCAAAGGGATGATACTATTCAAAAGGCACAAGAAACTCGTGATGGAGCGGTTGAGAAAATAAAAGGAATGAATAGTGATCTTGAAAATAGTGTAGATACAAGTACAGGTAAGATATTAACCTGGTGGGATAAATTGAAAAATTGGTGGAGCAGTTGGATTCCATCAAATAAAACATTCTCCTATAATGTAAGTGGAAATGCTTCAGATGTAGATGCAGCTGATGCAGATCAATTAACAATTGGAGAACACTGGACAGGTGGAGTTATGGAGAATTCGGGTTTAACTACGCTTCATGAGAGAGGATATGAGGTTTATCAACTAAAGGCAGGCACAAGAATTTATAATCATGATGCAAGTGAGGATTTAGTCTTAAAAACTGCTGAAAGTGTAGCTAATAAAGTTGCTAGCAATATTGCTCAAAATTCTTATGAAGGTTCAAATGGACAACCTATTATAATTCAAGTCCCAGTTAATTTGGATGGCAGAGAAATTGCTAGAGTTTCAACTCCATATATAAGTAGAGATTTAGCATTTAGTTCAAATAGAAGGAAGTGGTAGGGTGTCATTTATATTCTATAATAATTTAAATAGCTCAGATGATTTAGATTTAGTAATAGAAAATATTCCAGTCATACCATCCTGTAATATTATATACGAAACAATATCAATTGATGGTGGAGAAAATCTTACAAAGATTAAAGGATTTGAAGATATAAGTCTTAGTTTTGATTTTTGGTATAAGGCTAATGAAGATGAGTATTTAATAAAAAAATCTATAATTGATAATTGGCTATTAAGTTCGATATCTAAAGAACTTTTCTACAGTTTAGATGAATTTAAAACTTATAAAGTTAAGCAAGTTAAAATAAGTGAAACAAAGACAACAAGTAATATAGTAAGGCACTTTACCGTAGCCTTTACTTGCAAAGGACTAAAATACATGACAATTGGATTAAAGACAAAAATCATAACAATTAGCGGAACGATATTAAATAATTTTGGAACGTATGAAGCTAAGCCTATACTGAAGATTTATGGAAGTGGAAGCATAACTTTAAATATAAACAATACCAGTTTCACTGTAAAAAATGTAGTTGATTATGTGACAATAGATTCAGAAATAAAAGAATGTTACAAAGATAATATTAATTTTGGTAGAAATATGACTGGTGATTGGCCAGTCTTTTCTATTGGCAAAAATACAATTTCATGGTCTGGATCTGTAAGGAAAATAGAAGTTACACCTTACTGGAGGTGTTATTAATGATTAGACTATTCAGGAATACTGAAACAGATTTTTCTCATAACGAATGGGTATTAAATGAAATAATGTCATGCAAGGTTACTGAAGAGATAAATGAAGATTATACTATGGAACTAGAATATCCATTAGAAGACACTAAAAATATTTCTAGTAATTTAGTCACAGCTTCAATAATTTCTACTCCAACGATTGATAGTAGAGGTGATCAGCAATTTAGAATAATTCAAAAAGAAACTAACTCTAATTCTAGCATTGTTCAAGGTCAATCTAAGTTATTGTCCGATTTGAAAGAAAATAGGATTAGAGCTATGACTATTGTAGGAAAGACTAGAAAAGAAGCTATACAAATTATATTGAATAGTGCTTTAGATCCTCATAATTATAAAGTTGGTAACTTAGATACAAATACTAATAAGAATGTGATATTGGAAGTTAAGGAAGGCAACTTATTAAGTGCCATTATAGGCTCAGAGAATAGTGTTTTATCTGAATATGGTGGAGAATTTATAGTAAGCAATGAAACTATAGATATAGTTGACCAAAGAGGGGAAGACAATGGTGTTGTTATTGAATATGGTAAAAATATATCTTCGATAAAAGAAACTATAGATAACACAGATTTAGCAACAGTTCTTATACCAAAGTCAGGAGACTATAGATTGCCAGAATATCAGATTGTAAGTCCTAATGCTGGGGCATATGAAAAGAAATACTATCGAGATGTTGAATTAAATTTGAATATTTGGGATGGAACTAATACAAAAGATGAGAAACAAATTACAGTTGAAGAAGCATATAAGATTATGAGAGATACTTGTAACAAGATGTTTAATGAGGATAAAGTAGATCAAATAACTTTTAACTATGTTATAGATTTTATAGAACTAAGTAAAACAGAAGAATATAAAAATTATAAAGCTCTAGAGAGTGTAAAGTTAGGAGATACGGTTTATATCAAACATAAGAAGTTAAATCTGGATTTACAAGGTAGAGTTAATAAAATCAGCTATACAGTAGAGTCTGAGGGGAATACAACAATAGATAAAGTTGAAATTGGATTTGCTAGAAAAAATATAACGGATATTATAAGTGATACTGTAAAGCAAATACAGTTTGCCAAGCAAGAGATAGTTTTACAAGTTTCAAATTCTGAGAAAAAGATAAACGCAAGGATTGATTTACAGGAAGAAAAGATTGATGCAGTAGTTGAACAGGATGGAACAGGAATGGGATGGGAGCTAAGTAAAAATGCATTTAAGGTAGCTTGTGTAGGCGCTAGTGGTGCATATGTAATAATAGATGTGAATGGTTTAGAAGTTCATGATGGTAAGTTTAGACTTTACAAAGACTCTAAGTTAGTTTTTTATGTTAATGCAAACGGAAGATGTACTGCTGATGGTGGCTTTGTTGTAGATGATGGAGACGCAAACTATAAGCTAGATAAAAATGGTCTAAGCATGACTAATGAAAATGGATATACAAGTAGAATTTATGTGGCAGATAATGCAACCACTTTAGTTGCTGATGATGATTTTGAAATTACTAATACTTTAAATGTAAAAGATAGTGCCAGATTTAGAGCCTACACTAAATTTTACAGTAGTGTAGATTTTGATAATGACAATATAAATATAGGCTCTAAAACTTTAAAAGAGTATATAGAATATGTGGTGAAAAATATGTAAGGGGAGAAGGTGATTAAGTGTCTATATTTGATTCTTTGAGTTTTGACATAGATTTAAAACTTGAAAATTCTCCAATATATTATAAATGCAAGCAAAACGATACAATTACTTTTAGCTTTAATGTTTATGATAATGGGTTGAGCGCAGATTTAACAGGATTCTCATGTATATTAAATGTCAACAAAGCTAATATGGGATACGAAATTAGAGATACTGACATAACTATATCTAATAATAATATAAAAGTGAAGTGCCCATCTAGTACAACACAATTCTCAGGAGATTTAAAATTTGAGATAAAGCTAATTGATCGTATAAATAATTTACAAAAGACAAGCTTTGATATATTTTTAAAAGTACAAAATTCTATTTTGGCCAGTTCTAATGGTAATATCCCATCAGTAATAATTACACCATTAGAACACTTAGATGAAAGCTTAAACCAAATAGCAGGTAAAATAGCAGAAGCAAATGCAATGAATACCACACTTATTAACACAAAAAACTCTGCTGATAATACTAATACTATTTTAAATGCTACTATTAGCGCTGCAAAAAACACTATGAATAATTTAAATAATGCGATAGATGAAGGTAATAATGTTATAGATAAATTAGCTAATACAAATTGGTCATATATAGAATGGATAGGATCTATAGTTGAAAAGTTAGCAATTGGAACCTTAGATGATGAAAATGGAACGCCTTTAGTAGATGAAAATAATGAACAATTTATAGGATAGGAGATGATTTAATAAATGGGATGGAAAATAACTGATAAGTTTTTAGTAGATCCACAGGATAGCGATTCAGTACCTTTTGATCAAGGTGGTATTGTAAGAAGAAGCACATGGGGGAAGATGAAAGATTACATATTGGGAAACGCATCACTTGTAACAAATGATAAAACAGTTCGCGGAGCAATAAACGAGGTTAATACATCATTGTCAGATTTGACGCAGAAAGGTGTTGTTTATAAAACAATGCCAGCAAGCTTTGATGTAACCAAAATTTCAACATGGACAGAAAATGGAATTTACTTAACTGATACAAATGGAGTAACTGACTTGCCTGTTGGATGGGCACAAGGTAGACACGTGGTTGTAGTATTTAATCCTGGAAATGCAAGTTATGGGATGCAAATAATAGCACCGTATCAAGGTTCAAGTGGAACATCAAAAAAGATGGCATTTAGAAATAGTATTATTGATGGTAGTGTATGGAAGGAATTAGCTAACTCAAATGATTTAAACACTCATACAAATGCTTTAATGACAGATACAAACGGAGTCCATGGGTTTAAAGTAGAAACAGGAACATGGACACCGGTTTTAAAAGGATTAACAGTCGCGGGTAATAATTCGTATAGCCAACAAGCAGGAAGATATGTTAAGCATGATAAGTTAATAACTTGTTTTTTTAGAATAAGTATTTCTGCTAAAGATGCTAATATGGCAGGTGATATACACATTAGTGGTTTACCTTATTCTTCTTATAATGTTAATGCAAATAAACCAGGCATAAACATTGGTGAAATTGCTTATATTACTTTACCTACAGGATGTACACAATTTACAGGCGAACTTATTTCTGGTGGTAATACTATTCAATTAGTTGCAAATGGTGGCAGTTACGCTACTACTATAAAAGAAAGTAATCTTGCCGCTTATCCAACAATTATAGGTTCAATCACATATGAAACAACTTTATAGGAGGAATTAGAATTATGAATGAAAAAATAACTTTAGCATTATCAACAGACAGTGTGACAATTAAAAAACAAATAACTACTATTTTTAATGGTGTTGAATATCCAATAGGTGATGTTGATTCAATTTCTTACATTAATACAACAGACGGAAGAAATGACGTACAGAACATTGTTGCTGAACCATACAAGAGTGCAATTTTTGCTATGTGGGGAGATAGTCCAACAGTTACAATAGAGTATATAAGTTCTACACAATAGGAAAATAGAATGTATCAGTAAATTTAATAAAAAGTATAGAAAGTGTATAAAAATTTAATAATTATAAGTAGTATAATAGTAATTATAAAGAAATAAAAGTATAAGTGATTAATTGCACCAATATGGTGTTTTTTTTATTGCTTACTTTTATAAAGATTTCAAATAAGGTAGGTGTAATATGAATGAAGAATTAGTAAAGGACAAAATTGAAACTCACGAAAGAAGGCTTAATAGTCATGGGGATAGGATTGATAAGCTTGAACAGGATGGAAGAGAACTGAAGACAGAGCTTAAAAATCTATGTGAAAATCTTAAAAACTTAACTAGCATGATGAAGTGGTTTATAACTGCAATGGGAGGAGCTTTAATTAGCTTCTTTTTTTATGCAGTTCAAACAGGAATATTTAATAAATAATTGGAGGTATGTAAAATGATAAAACAAATTTTAGGGCTAGTAATGAGTATATTAAAAAATAAAACATACATGACAGCAGCTAGAGAGGTATGGAGCATTGTAGACGAGAACTTTAGGATTACAGAAAAAATTGAAGATAAATTTAGAAGTAAAACTGAAGAATTCGATAAATTATTGCTTGCTAAATTTCCAGAACTAACTAAGGAAGATGTTATATATTTTAGGCAGGCAGTTGCAGGAAGTGTTAATGTGGGGAAGGAAGCAGTATTAGATAATTCCGTAATTATGAAGGAATTACAAGAATCAAACGCTAAATTACAAGCAGAAAACGCAAGTCTAAAAGATCAATTAAGCAAATTCCAATCGCTTGCAGCAGCAACAGTAAACGCAGATGTGCAGCAAACAGTATAAGCTTAGTTTTTAGGGTGACCTTTAAGGTTACTCTTATTTTTATATTTAAAATAAGAAAGGAAGATATAAATGAAAGGTATAGATATAAGTAATCATAACGGAAATATAAATTTTAACCAAGTAAGAACAGCAGGAGTAGAAGCTGTTTATATTAAAGCTACAGAGGGAACAACATTTAAAGATAGTTATTTAGATACTAATTATTTAAACGCACATTATGTAGGATTAAAAACAGGGTTCTATCATTTCTTAGTTGGAACTAGTGAGCCAGAAACTCAAGCCAATAGTTTTTATAATGCTATAAAAGATAAAAGCAGTGATCTTATTCCGATGCTAGATGTAGAAACTAATTTTGATGGATTAATGGAGTATATTCTAAGATTTATTGCTAAATTTAAAGAGCTATCTAATATGCAAATAGGTATTTATACTTATACTAGTTTTATGGATAACTTAGATAATAGAATTGCGGATTATCCATTATGGGAAGCAAACTATAATAATGATCCATGGAAATTAAATTCTAATTTCTTCACTAATAGAGTAGGACACCAATATAGTGAAACAGGATCTGTAAGCGGAATAAATACTGATTGCGATATGAATGAGTTTAATGAAGGAATATTAAATAAAAACACTGGATATGTTGTTACAAACTATTTACCTAATGGCTATCAAGGAGATAATAGTTTTAATGGTGTTGATGCTGATTATGTGCTTCAATATTTCAAAGATGTTAGGTGTTATTTCAGAGGAAACGAAAAAGGGGTATGGATTGAAACTCAAAATATATCTATGAGCAAATGCCTAGAGCTAAAAGAAACTTTGGGAAGCTGGTTTTATGATATAAAGTAATATGGTATAATGATTATTACTAAATTGCATATACTCTGTTTAGTAAAGGTAGACTAGGTAGAATACTTAGTCTACCTTTTTTGCTTTAATATAATAATTCTTATAAATCAGATAAAAGTAGTCTTGTATAATTTGTGGAATTATGGTATTATAATGTTACACACAAAGCTAACAGCGATAGTGGATAGCGTTAGACTCCCAAGATAATTACAAGATTCTTTTTTAAGCATTAAGTCTTGTAGGGTAGTAAAGAGAAATCTTTATTACCCTTATTTTTTTGCAAAAAAAAGAGATAGCAAAAAAAATATTAGGAGAATAATGGTCCAAGCTATCTCTTTATTTATTAAAAATAGGAAATCGTATCTTAATTCTTAACATTATTAAAATAAAATATACATAAAATTATAAAAGTATATTCCAATAAAATAATTAATTAACAAAATTACAGAAATAATGTTTTATTGACAATGATATAAAATAATATACAATTATAGTATAAATGTAAATAAGGGGGAAATGATAATGTCGAAAATGATGAACTGTAAAACGTGTGGAGCAGAAATAGCTGCAAGTGCTAAAACATGTCCAAGTTGTGGAGGAAAAAATAAAAAGCCTATTTTTAAAAGATGGTGGTTTATATTAATTGTTCTGGTAGTGATAATAGGTGCCTTAGCATCAGGAGGAAACAAAGGTAAGAATACAACAGATGAATCTCAAGAAGCTACTAATACATCAACCGCTAATGCCAACAAAGATGAACCTAAACAAGAACAGGCAAAAGATACTAAAAAAGATACAAAAGACAATGTACCTAAGGAATATCAATCAGCATTAAAAAAAGCAGATACTTATGCTAATCAAATGAATTTATCTAAAAATGGCTTATATGAGCAACTAACATCAGATGCTGGAGAGCAATTTCCTAAAGAAGCTGCACAGTATGCTGTAGATAATGTAAAAGCAGATTGGAAAAAGAATGCATTAGCTAAAGCTAAAATATATCAAAATGAAATGAACATGTCTAAGAGTGCTATACATGACCAACTAGTATCAGATGCCGGAGAAAAATTTACTGAAGAAGAAGCACAATATGCTGTAAGTAATTTAGAAAATTAAAATATAAAAAAATGTGGCAAATTTTAAAATATAACTATTTGCTACATTTTTTATATTTTAGAGCACCGAAGATGAAAAAAATAATCATGATGTAATTACATAAAATTAGATTGAGAGAATAAATCTTAAATTTAAGTATTCAAATAACTTTTCATCTTTTCAAATACGCTTCGAGTAGGCACATTATTTTCATAGCAATATCTATATAAAGTTCTTTTAGATATACCCAAAGATTTACACAACTTATCCTTATTAATGTGGATATTTTTATTAAGTACGGTGGATAAATATTGATGAAAGTTATCCATGGATTCTAAATATGGATCATAAAAATATTTACTATTAATATTAAAATAACTAGCTAGTTTTATTGATTGCTCTTTTGTGGGGAACAACTCACCACGCTCATATTTTGATATACTCGATTTACTAATATCTATAATTAATGACAATTCTTTTTGTGTTAAATTATTTAACTTTCTCAGTCTAATCAAATTTTCAGCAATCGTATTTGTTGGCAGATATTTAAACTCATCTTTTAAATCAATTCTCAAAATACAGTTTTCTAAAATCGCTTTTTCATGTACCGAGCATTTAAAGGCGGTACAGGTGATTATGTGGCTCTCTTTGAACCTACAGCTTCTGCAATTCAGAAAGAAGGAACTGGATATATTCTTGCATCTGTTGGTGAAGAATCAGGATTAATTCCTTATACTTGTTATTTTACAACAAAATCTTATATGGATAAAAATCCACAAGTAATACAAGGGTTCACAAATGCTATCTATAAAGGTCAGCAGTGGTTTTTTAGTCATAGTACAGAGGAAGTTGCAGATAGCATAATTGATTATTTCCCAGGTACAGATAAAGATACAATTATGACAGTTATAGATAACTATAAAAAGATTGATGCTATAGCTCATACACCTGAAATTAAAGAAGAAAATTTAAATAGACTTATGGATATAATTACTGATTATGATTCAAGCTTAATGCCGCAAAGACCTGAATTTAGCAAGATCGTAGATAATTCTTTTGCTGAAAAAGCAGCTAAATAAAGGTCACATAAAGATGAAAAGGTGGTGATTTTATTTGAGCTTGTTAGAAATATCAAATATATCAATGAATTATCATTCTATTAAAGGTGAAACACAGGCTTTAAATAATGTTAATTTTCAAGTAGATGATGGTAAATTTATTTCTATTTTAGGACCGTCAGGATGCGGAAAATCTACATTATTAAATATAATGAGTGGACTGTTAGAACCATCTAATGGGAGCGTATTATACAAAGGTGAAGATGTAAAAAAGAATTTGGATAAGATAGGATATATGTTTCAAAAGGATCATTTATTTGAATGGAATACGGTTTGGGAAAATGTAATCTTAGGATTAAAGATAAAAAAGCAGCTAAATAGTGAATCAAAAGAAAGAGTAAGTGAATTATTAGATGCTTATGGGTTAACGAGATTTAAGAACCATCATCCTAGTGAACTTTCAGGTGGTATGAGGCAAAGAGTTGCACTTATAAGGACTTTAGCATTAAATCCAGAGATACTCTTTTTAGATGAACCATTTTCAGCGCTAGATTATCAATCGAGGCTTTTGGTATGTGATGATGTTTATAAGATAATAAAAACAGAAAAAAAGACAGCAATAATGGTGACACATGATATAGCAGAAGCGATTTCTTTGTCTGAAAAAGTAATAGTATTATCTAAGAGACCATCTAGTGTGAAGGCAGAAATTCCTATACATTTTAGCGATGAAGAATTAACTCCTTTCCAAAAGAGAAGAGCTCCAGAGTTTAGTGACTATTTTAACATGTTATGGAAGGAGTTGAATGATGGAAATGGCTAAGAAAAGTGTAAATGTTAGTGAAGTAAATAATATGTCTAAGGAACATGAAATATATTTGAATAAGGTAAAGAAAACAAAAAGAAAAATTTTAATTACTAGAATTCTTATATTGGTTATTTTTATAGCCTTATGGCAAATAGCTGCAAATCTTAAGTGGATAGATCCGTTTCTTACATCTAGTCCAACTAGAGTAATTGAATCATTTGTATCTTTATATGAAGGTGGAGGTTTAATTAAGCATATCGCAGTCACATGCTATGAAACTATCTTAGGATTCTCCTTAGGAACAATCCTAGGCTCACTAATTGCAGTAATCTTATGGTGGAGTCCTTTTGTATCAAAAATACTAGATCCATATTTAGTAGTTTTAAATGCACTTCCTAAAGTTGCTTTGGCTCCAATAATAATATTTTGGATTGGAAATGGTATTCCAGCAATAATAGTGATTGCTCTTTTAATATCAGTAATAACAACAATTATAAGTGTATTAACTGGATTTAATGAAATAGATAAAGAGAAAATTATGCTTATGAATACTTTTAGAGCGACAAAAATACAGATATTAAGATATTTAATATTTCCATACTCTATTCCTATCCTCATATCAGCTCTAAAGATAAATGTTGGTTTATCTTGGGTTGGGGTAATAATGGGAGAATTTTTAGTAGCGAAGAATGGTCTTGGATTTTTGATAGTATATGGAGGACAAGTAGCTCAGCTAGATATGGTAATGATGAGCATTGTAATACTATCAGCAATTGCATTTATCATGTATGAGGTGGTTGCAATAGTAGAAAATAAACTAGTAAAGGATAGAAGTTAAAAGTATACTATTAAACTCCACAAATACTCTCTTAAAACGACTTATTTATAAAATAAATAAGTCGTTTTAATTTTTATAGTGAATAAAATTAAACATATTTTTAGAAACTTATATTTAAAGTGCAATTAATATATAATACTGAAAATATAAGGATATTTAACAAAAAGGTAACCTTTACTTAAAGTGTAAAGGAATTTTACTTATCCATGTAATGATGGTAAATTAAATTGTAAAGGTCATATTAAGAATAGAGAGAAGTTGGTTTTTTAACAAATATGCTTAAATAATTGGAGTGTGATAAAATTGAAGTTATTTAGAGAAGCACTAATTATATTTGGAATTTATCTATTAGGAGAATTTATATCATCAATGCTTCATCTACCGATACCAGGAAATATATTAGGAATGATAATATTATTTATATTATTATACACAAAGGTAATTAAAGTGGAGAGCATTTCAAATATAACAAATTTTTTACTAGACCATCTGGCGTTTTTCTTTATTCCAGCAGGAGTTGGTTTAATGACGTCGCTTGGGATAATAAAATCGACATGGTGGCAATTATTATTAGTATGTATATTGACGACTATAATAATAATTGGGGTGACTGGTATTGTCGTTCAGGCTATTTCAAGAAAGCCAAAGAAAAATATTTAGCTTACGTACAGATAAAGTGATAAGAAAAGAGGAAAATATATGCAAATATTAATAAACAATGTTTTATTTGGACTAGTACTTTCACTCGCGTCTTTTGAAGTTGGTATATTCATTAATAGAAATACGAGAATACCAATTTTAAATCCACTACTAATTGCAATAGGAATTATAATATGTTTTTTGTTTGCATTTCATATTGATTTTGATACATATAATAAAGGTGGTCAATTTATAAATATGTTTCTTGGACCATCAACTGTGGTACTTGCAGTACCTTTATATAAACAGCTGGATCTTTTGAAAAAGAATGCTAAGGCTATTTTAACAGGTATATTTGTTGGTAGCGCTATAGGGATAATTTCTATAATAGGAATATCTTATTTAGTTGGACTTAATTCAAGTGTAATAAAATCATTAGTCCCAAAATCAGTAACAACTCCTATAGGAATATCAATAAGCAGTCAATTAGGAGGAGTTGTTCCAATAACAGTCCTTGCAATTATAATCACAGGTATAGTTGGTGCTGTATTTGGACCGACTATATGTAAAATTTTTAGGATAAAAGATAAGGTTGCAGTTGGTGTATCTATAGGAACGGCATCTCATGCAGTTGGCACTAGTAAGGCTTTAGAGCTTGGGGAAGTAGAAGGGGCAATGAGTAGTCTATCAATTGGCATTGCAGGAATAATGACAGTGATAATTGCTCCGTTAGTATATAATTTAGCATTATACATATATCATATAATAAAGTAAAAGCTTAAAAAGACTATTAAAAGTTAGCAGTAAAAATAACGGGTTATTCTAAAGAAATTATTTAGAAATAATCCGTTATTTTCTTATAAGTGGCAATATATGAAGTGGAATAGGCAGATTATAAGGTAAATATAAGTATTAGAATTTACAAAAAATATATTTATACATGTATATTATAAATAATGGGACTATAAAAGAGGTTTACTAATATTTACTTGTTGATTATAGGAAGAAAAGCAAATTATAATTATTTAAGATAGAGTAATTATGAATAATTTAAAAAATGATAGTTTATGATATTAAAAAATTAATGCTGGTGTAGGAGAAGATTAAATATGGCTCACGATGATGAAGTTCTTATAACTTATGGACTAGGGTATGCTTTTGAAAGAAGTAAATTGCTTATTATATCTGAAGTTGAGGAAAAAGTTGTATCCAAAAAAGAAGTAAATATTATGGAAGAAATAAATATAGTTAACAAATTTAAAGAAAAGTTAGATAGTAAATGTGATTTGAAATTTCCTAAAAGCTACTTAACTAATGTGGAAGAAGTTTTAGAAGAAAAAGTATCAAAGACTATACCTATAATTACATCAATAAAAGCCAAAGATGTGGACAAGCAGGATCATCTTATGGACGAGTATGTAAAAAAGGATCTAAGCCAGATGAGGCTGAGAAAAGAAGGGTATATCCAAAAAGATTCAACTTTGATTAAAGAATATTTAGATAGTTGTAGTGAAAATACATACACTAAGAATATTAAAGAAAAATCCTTGAAGTATAACAAAATGATTCTTAAGATAATTTTAACAAGTAGTTTTGGAGATGAATTTGGAGATTTTTTGAGTAAGCGAGGACAAGCTGCTATTTTAGAAGAAATAGATAAAAATGTAGGTGAGCAGTTAGAGAATTTACTTAAGAAGGACTATTTAACAAAAAAGAAGTACAGTGAATTAGATTTCTTGAATATGTTATTGTTTCTTGAGGAATGGCAAAGGAAATATTTTAAATGGGATGGAAAGTATACGGATTTAATGTTTTCAATCAACAAGGATGGAAGAAAATACAAGGGGAGAAAAGACGAAATAAAAGATTCTGTCATTTCTTTCATTAAAGAGAAGAGGTATTTGTATCTTCCATTTGGGAAATATAATGATGATAATATTTTTATAAACTTAAGTGATGAAAGATATTGTAGCATAAATGAAAATGATGAGAGCAGATCACAATATGTTATTTTAGAAAAAAAGGAGAATAATTTATATCAAATGGTATCCAATGAGTATAAAAAAATAGATTTAGAAGAGAATTCAGAACTAGGATATTTACTTTCTTATGACAATGATACTGTTTATATTTCCCTAGTTGTATATGACAAGAAGCATGAAAAAGTAAGTTGTAAATATAATAATAAATTTACTGCTTTTAAATCTAAAATGATTGAAGAATTAGAAAAACATTTTATATTATAAGTAAGTTCATAAAATTACATTAATTATTTACTTGGCGGACATAGGTGAGCTGGGTTATTTTAATTTGTAAATTTCGGTTTTTAGCTACATACAATAAGGCTGTTTTAAATTAATTAGGTATATATATATCTTAATTGCTTTAAAACAGCCTTATTAATTAATAGAATGTGTTGTTATTTTTGAGGAGTATATTCTTGATAGGGCATTTGAATTGTAACTCCTGTTTCATCAAATTTATAATTTGTATTTTCAAGAGGATTTTTATTAGCAACTAAGTTCATTCCTATGGAATAAAGGGCTTCAGCTGTTTGATTAGGATCCTGAAAAACAGTGCCTGTCATAACACCTTTATTAATTAGGTCTTTAGCTGCTGGTATTCCATCAATTCCGAAAACAGGTATATATTTTGATTTATCTTCTTTATTGTATCCGTATTTCTGTAATGCTTCAATTGCCCCTATAGCCATGGCATCATTATTTGAAATTATTGCCTCGATTTTATCTCCATATCTCAAAAATAGTAATTCAGTAGAATCTTTGGCACATATTTCATCCCAATAACAGAATTTAGATAAAATTTCTTGTGTTCTAATTCCAGCATCATTAATAGTTGATATAGAGTATGTACTTCTTGCATTTGTTACAGTACTATTATTTGGGCCCTTTAACATAAAATATTGTAATACGTTATCACCATTTCTATCCATAGTTTTTTTATCGGAGTTCCATTCTTTAACAATTAAATTTCCTTGCAAAATGCCAGATTGATCAGCATTTGTTGATACAACAAGAGCTCTATTATAAGATTTGATGGGCTCAGTATCAAAAGGTACTGTATTAAATAGAATCACAGGAATATTTCTTTGTTTTGCTTTCCTAATAACTGATCCTACAGTATTTTTATCTAAGCTGACTAAATTTATCAATAAAAGATCGTAATCACTTTGGAGCGCTGAATCTAATAAAGCATTTTGTATACCTTGATTTCTTCTACCATCCAAAAAAGTAAAGCTAACAGAATCTTTGTTTTTATTTTGAATTTCCTCCAAGCTGTTTCTTACTAAAGAGATATAAGGATCATCGAAAGCAAATAAAAGTGTTGCAACCTTTACTGGCTTCTTCGGGATAACTTGTGCATTTGCATATAAAGCAGTTTTAAGATTATAAGTAGGTATAATAGCTAATATAATTATGAACGATACTATCTTTTTTAATATTCTCATTTCAATCCTCCATATGACAATTTCAAATTGTAATATTTATTATTAGATTGTCTTTTAATATTAAATTTATTCTACATTGAAAATATATTATATAAATAAGAAAGCAGTTACATGGCAAAAGACAATGTAACTGCTGTAAACTTAATGATAAATATAAAATAAATTGAGGATTATTATTTTTTATGTACTTTTTTTTTCTTTTTTACTGAATATCCAAATGTGCCCAATGGTTTAGCGTTTAAGCCATAATATTCACCATGGCTATAACAAATCAAGTTAGCTTTGTTAAAGCATATCTTACCATTTGAATCAATTAAGTCTTCGTCGACCTTTACGTTTGTTACTTCAAACAGGAATAGATCATGTGTACCTAGAGGTGTAATTGATTTTAACTTACATTCTAAAGCTATCGGCGATTTTTGCAATGAAGGTGTGGATATACTTTCACCGTTATTAAGTTGCAAACCAAAATGTTTAATTTTATCTTCCTTCTTTCCAGAGCGAACTCCACAATAATCAACGATCTTAACCATTTCTCTAGTTGGCAAATTAATAACGCATTCACCACTTTCTTTTATGTAATCATAAGATAATCTCTCAGGTCGTATTCCCATAGCTATTATAGGTTCTTTAGTGCAAACAGTACTTACCCAGCCAACTGTAAAAACATTAACTTTATCATCTTTGTTTTTTGATGTGACAAGTACTACAGGCGTGGGATTAAGCATAACACTGCCTTTAAAATTCAATTTATTCATGTTAATTACTCCTTAAATAAAAGCATCTTCAAATACCTAGGAAGAATACAACCTATTTTTGAAGATGCTTAAGATATATTATAGAAATTAAGTAAAGTTATTTAATTATCTTCTTCTTCTGTTAGAACGGCTATAGTAATTTTTATTCTTGCGTCTTGAATTAGATGCAGCATTTTTAATAAGAGCAATAAGAGTTACGATAATAGCCAAACCTACTAAAGTAGAAATGTAGATAATTAAATTATCTTTAATTATTGAACCTAGTGAAATATCAACTGAACCTGTAACTTCTTCAGAATGATTTCTTGTACTATAAGTAAGTTTAGTATTTTTATTGAATAGTAAACTCCATGCAGTAGAATCTGTTCCTTTATAAGTAATCTGAGATTCAGAATCGTTTATAGCATTTTTATAATAGTTCACATCTTGAGTCAATTTAATTGGAACAGAGATAGTTTTTGTAGGCCCAAATAATATAAATGGTTTATATTTTACATCAGCGGTTCCAACACTTTCACCATTTGCTTTATAAACTTCTTTTTTAGCACCATAGCTATAATCCATAATAGCATCCATATCATTAAATTTTGTCATATCTGCATTATCAATTTGTCTACTTTTAAGAACAATACCAATTAACTGACGCCCATCTCTATCATAAACAGTCGCTAAACAACCGCCAGCTTCATTAGTTGTACCAGTTTTACCAGCAAGGTTACCATTTTTACCAAGTGTTAGGTTTCTATTTTCTAAAATTATTCTAGAATTCTTTAAAGTTATAGGAGCTTTTTCAAGTTCCATTGTTTCTCTTTCCCAAGGATTTGCAAAAGCTGCCTTCATAATTATTGAAAGGTCATATGCTGTAGTGTAATGATTTGGATCATGAAGTCCATTAGGAGTAACAAAGTTACTATTATTAGCTCCAAGTTCTTTTGCTTTTTTATTCATTAATTCAGCAAATGATTTAACGTCCCCGGAAATATTGTCTGCTATTACATATGCAGTATCATTACCAGAAAAAAGTAGTAAGCCCTTCATTATATCATCGGCAGTTACTTTGTCGCCAGGCTGCATAGTATTATGCATATAATTTAAATTTAAAGAGTATTCAGGTTGTTCCTTTGCAGATTTAGTATATTCAAGCTGATCTGCTTTGTCTTTGCTTTCAGCTAATAATAAGCCAGTTAAAAGTTTTGTTGTACTAGCAGGATATCTCTTGCTGTCAGCATCCTTGCAATAAATTATCTCTCCTGTTTCTAAATCCATAGTTAAAGCAGCTTCAGCCTTAATGTTTGGTAAGTTCTCTGATGAAGTTTCAGTATTAGGTTTTGCAGAATTGCTTGCTGCATAACTTGCCATACTTAATGGACTAAATAAAGAAAGAGAAAGGGTTAATGCAAATGCTTTTAAAATTAAATTTTTTTTCAAGTCAAATCTCTCCACTTCTTTTAAACATATATAAAATAATAATATTTTTTAACATGCCTTAAGTATAATAAAACATTTTAAGTATAACATTTATGTAATGCTATAACAATAAATGTTATGTAAAAAGTTACAAACAATATATGAGAATTTACAATTTTGTAATATTTACTTTAGTCTTTGTATTATAGAATTTTTTGCTTTTAATTCGAAATTATCATTCAAGTTTTCTAATTTTACATCTTCTCCGTATTTGTTCTTCAAAGCTAATGTTAGAAGCCTATCTGCAAATTCTGGATTTTTTGAAAGAAAAGAGCCATGAAAATACGAACCAAATGTATTTTTATAGATACATCCTTCATATCCATCTTCACCATTATTGCCATATCCGTGAATGCATTTTCCAAGGGGAGTATGGTCATTTATATATGTTCTACCAGAATGATTTTCAAATCCAACATAAGTTTCATTAAATTCTTCGTTAAATATTTCTGTATTTCCAATAAATCTAGTATCCCCGCCTTCGGTATATAGATTTAAAATACCAAGTCCATCTATTTTTTCTCCATTTGGAGCAGTGTAGTATTTACCTAATAATTGATATCCGCCACATATAGCTAGCATAACTTTGCCATCTTCAATATAACTTGTTAAAGCATCTTTCTTTATCTCATTTAAATCATTAGAGACTATAGACTGTTCATAGTCTTGGCCACCACCGAAGAAGATGATGTCCACATTGTCTTTATCTATGTTTTCACCTATTGAAGTATTTATTATATCTACGTCAATTCCTCTAAGGGCTGCTCTATGTTTTAAAATGAGTACATTACCTACGTCACCATATACATTTAGTAAATCCGGATATAAATGACAAATAGTTAATTCCATAATAGTATTCTCCTTATCTTACCAAAGTTTTTTTATATAACCTTTTGAATGAAGATATTTTCTATAATTAATCATTGCAGTATAAGTTGCTAATATATATATTTTTTTAGACGCAGATTCCTTAATTTTATCTGTAAGCTCTTCATAATCTTCTTTTAAAATAAATTTATCTACATTTAATCCAGCAACCTTTAATCTTACTGCCATATCATACATTCTAATTCCTGATACAAAAATATCTTCTATTTTTAAACTAGATATTTTTTCGAAGTCTACATCCCAAATCCAAGAGACATCACGTCCGTCAGCGTAATTATCATTTAACATGAAAACTGCTGAAAATTCACTCGTATTAAGAGCAAGGGTATCTAAAGCTTGGTTATATCCAGCAGGATTTTTTACTAATATAATTTGTACATCTTTATTATCAATAGATATTTGCTCTTGCCTGCCAAAGCTTGAACTTTGATTTTGAAGAGAAGCTTTAATTACTGAGTCTTCTATTCCAAGTTCTTTTGAAATGGCAAATGCACATAAGGCGTTGTAAATATTATAAGCACCTGATTGGCTTATGAAAACTTCAGTGTCATTAATTAATACAGAAGAGTTTTCAGGTGTTAAATCAAAAATTTTATTTACAGCATAAGCAAGTTCAGAACGCTTGTAACCACATTCAGGACAGTAAAAATCGCCTAAGTGATTATAAGTAACTAGATTATATGAATAAGGTGCCTTACAGAACTTGCAGAACTTTGCATCAGCATTTATTTCCAATGTAGTATCTTCTTTAATAGGTGTATTAAAACCATAATATACTACTGGATTTTTTATATCTAACTTTCCGAGTAAAGATTCATCACCATTCAAAACTAGTTTTGACTCAGGAACTTTAGTCACACCTTCTAAAATTTTAACTAGAGTTGTATAAACCTCTCCATATCTATCTAGCTGATCCCTAAATAAATTAGTTACAGTTATTATTTCAGGGGTTATATGTTCTGTAATGAATTTTACATTAGCCTCATCAACTTCTATTACCGCATAAGGATTTTCTTTTTTCTTAAAAAAAGAATAGTTGGAAACAAAACAAGCTACGATACCTGGGTATAAATTGGCTCCAGTGCTATTTGTTATAACGTGTAATTTATTTTCCTTTAGGATATTATAAATCATGCTTGTAGTTGTTGTTTTTCCGTTAGTTCCAGTAACTAGAATTACCTTGTATCCATTACTAACATGTTTTAAGATTGATTTATCAATTTTTAAAGCTATCTTACCAGGAAAATTACTTCCACCTTTTACAATGTGTTTTGCAGAAAACGCAGTAATTTTTGATAGTAATATGCTTAAAATAGATTTAATATTAATTTCACTCACCGCCCAATTCTAGTTATATATAAGAATGATTAACACAATAAAGTAATATTAATCATTTTTATACAATTAAACAATAAAATAATCAAAATAAGTATAGCATAAAATTTAAGAAGTACGAAAACTTTTTTAACAATTGAATAGATATAGTCTTTTTTTCATGAATTTGAAGAAAAAGTACAAGAATTCAAGGTTCGGTTAGTCTAACATAATTGTTTTATTGATGAATATACCCTATAATTAGAAGTAATAAAGAATTTTACGAGGTGCTATTATTATGATTAGGGTAACAGTTAATATAAATGGTATGAATTATAACTTAAAAGGGGAAAAAGACGAAAAATATTTGCTTGGGGTAGCAAATTTTGTTGATACAAGAATTAAAGAAATTTTGTCTAAGAAAGCTAGTTTTAGTACAACAGATGCTTCTGTTTTAGCAGCAGTAAATATAGCCGATGAACTTTACGAGTGTGATTTACAATTGGACAAAGCGATCAAAGTCAAAGAGACTATTAGTAATGAAAATTCTTCGTTAAAGAAGAAGGTGGATGAGCTAAGTTTACAATTAGAAAATATAAATAAAGAAAAATCAGAGATTCAAAATAATTTTCAGAAGAAAGAAGAAGAACTGCATGGAAAATATAATAATGTAGAAATAAAATTTGGTTCATTAAGTGATGAAATTAATAAACTGAAAATTGAAAATGAAAAGCTAAAAAAAGAAAATAAATTAATAACTGATGAGAATAAGAGAAATAAGAATAGTAATGAAACCTTAACTAAAGATATTGCGGACTATAAAGAGAAGAGCAAGATTCTTTATAAGAAGATAGATGAGGCCAAAAACAAAGAGCATAGATTAAATAAGCAAGTGCAACAAGCTAATGAACAAGTAAGTAGTTTAACTAGCGAACTTACTAAAGTCAATAAAGAAAAAGATATGGTAACTGAACAATTAAATGAAATGACTGCTGTAAATTTTGAGTTAGATAAACAAATAAAAGAACTTACTCAAACTAAGTTAAATTTAGATAATAAGATGCTTCTATTACAAGAAAAGAATATTTCATTAGAAGCTGATTATAACAATGTTTGTGAAGAATTGAAAAAAGTAGGCGAGAGCTTAAAATATGAAATTAATAATAAAGAAGTTATAAGTAAAGAATATACTTTATGTAAAGCAAATTTAGAAAAGTTAAATGAGGACCATTATAAATGTACTAAAGAACTTGCTGAGTATAAGGAAAAGTTAGAAAATCAAATTACTACTAATAATGCAATAACTTCTAAAGCTAGAGAAGAAAAGGAAATACTAAAAAATAAAATTACAGAGTTGTTATTAAGTGAAGAAGAATTAAATAAGAAAATTAAAAATTTACTTGTAAGAGAGCAGGAATTAAATAATAGTTTAAAACTTGAAAAAGATAATATTGTTAAGTTAACAAAAGAAATTCAAGATAATAATATGGAAAAAGCTAATCTTAATAAACAGCTTAATGATTTATTTGAAGAATCGGAAAAAGAAATTACAGAATGTAAGCAAAAATTAAGCAAGCTAAATAAAGAAAATGAATCGTTAGTAAATCAAATTGATTTATTAAATGAAGAAAAGGATACTTTAGTAAGTGAAATTAATAAATTAAAGAAAGAACAAGATATTTTGAATAATGAAATTAAAAATATCAATGATACTAACGATAAATTATCACAAGAAATAGAGAATTCTGATAGAGAAAAAGAAAGATTAGAAGAGGAATTAAAAATAACAAGAAATGATAATGAAAAGCTAAAAGGTGAACTTAAAGAAGTTCATGAAGAAAAAGAAGTAGAAGTTAATATTAAGGTAAAAGAGATTGAGGAAGTAAGCAATACATTAGAGAATAAAGAAAATGACTTAAGAAGAATTAAAGAAGAATTAGCAAGTAGAGAGAGAGCTTTAGCTAGATTAGAAAAGGAATTGGAAGATAAAGAAGGGATTTTCCTAAAATTAAAAAGAGAAATAGAAGCTAAGGAAAAAGATTTGAATACAAGTAAGGTATCAATAGATGATTTACAAGGAAAGATGTCAATACTAGCTAAAGAAAAAGAAGAATTAGCTGATGAAAATGATAAACTTAATCAAGAAGCAAGAACTTTTCACAATAGGTTATTTGAGCTACAAGCAGAAATAATAAACAAAGAAATAGAAATTGCAAGAGCTAAAAAGGAACAAGTAGGTCCTATTGTAAAAAAGAAAAGATAATCAATGAAGGAGAAATATGAATAAGATAGAATTACTAGCTCCAGCAGGAAGCATGGAGAGTTTAATTGCTGCTATAAATAATGGAGCAGATGCAATATATCTTGGTGGAAATAAATTTTCAGCTAGAGCTTATGCATCAAATTTTGATAATGAAACAATGATGAAGGCTGTTGATTATGCTCATAGCTATAATGTAAAAGTATATGTCACTATAAATACAATTTTAAAACAAAGTGAATTAAAGGAAGCTTTAAAATATGCAGGATACCTTTATGAAATTGGAGTAGATGCAATAATAATACAAGATTTAGGGTTAGTAAAATTAATAAGAGATGTGTATCCTGATTTTGAACTTCATGCATCTACACAAATGACAATTCATAATGCAGAGGGAGCCTTATATTTTAGAGAAAAAGGAATGCAGAGAATAGTTTTATCTAGAGAACTTACAGTAGATGAAATTAAGTATATTTCAAAAGATTTGGGAATTGAGACAGAAATATTTGTACATGGTGCTTTGTGTGTATGTTATTCGGGACAGTGCTTAATGAGTTCTATGATTGGCGGAAGAAGCGGAAATAGAGGAAGGTGTGCACAACCTTGTAGAATGCAGTATACCTTGAAGGGTGAAAATTTTGGAGAAAGAAAGGCTTATCTTTTAAGTCCTAAAGATACATGTTTTATTGATGATATGGACGCCGTTATAAAGAGTGGAACTTCGTCATTAAAAGTTGAAGGAAGAATGAAAAAGCCAGAATATGTTGCTGGAGTTACAAGGAATTATAGAAAAGCTATTGATAAGGTATTAGTAAATACAAAGTTTGATTTACAAAGGGGAAGACAAGAATTAGCACAACTATTTAATAGAGAAGGTTTTGCTAAAGCATATCTATATAAAAATGTAGGAAAAGATATGATGAGCTATAATTACCCTAAAAATACTGGTGTATATATAGGTCAGGTGTCTAACAGTGGAGAAGTTAAACTAGAAGCAAGCGTATCTTTGGGTGATGGTATAAGGTTTAATGACGATGGATTTACTTTAAGTAAGATTTTAAATAATAATAATGAAGTTAAAGAAGCTTTTAAGGGCGAAACAGTTAAGTTATTTCCAACTGGTGGATATAAAAAAGGCTATAAGCTATATAAGATGTCTGATAAAAAACTTTATGATGAATTAAATGATGATTTAAAACCTTATAAAAGGAAGATAAATTTAACTAGTGAGATTGAATTTAAAGTTAATTCACCTCTTTGTATTAAAGCAAAATACAATAAAAAAGAGTATAGAGTTTATGGAGAAATGGTTGAAGAGGCAACGAATAAACCATTAACAAGAGAAAGAGTTGAGGAAGCCTTAAGGAAATCAGGAGAAATTCCATATAGATTTGATAAGATAATTTTTGATATTTTTGATGACGGGTTTATAAGAATTTCATCTATAAATAATCTAAGAAGAGAATTATTTGAAAAGATTTTAAAAGAAGAAGTAAGTTCATATAGAAGGAAAAGAACAGAAGGAACTATTAAAGAATGGAATGCAAAATGCCAGGAAAACTTAGGCTACATTTATAGTTGTATTACAAAAGATCAACTAAAGGCACTACTTGAGGATAATAAGGCTCAAAATATAGCGTTAGATATATTTTTCAGCAGGCAAAAACATGCGTTGAATAAAAATGACTTAAAGAATTTATATGAAACTTCAAAAGATAAGAATATATATTTAAAAGTTCCAAGTATTATTAAGCAGGAATTTAATAGCATAGTAAAAATAATAGATGAACTAAAACCTTATATAAAGGGAATAATTACATCTAATGCTGGAATAATAAAAATCTATAAAGATAAACTATTTATAATAGGAGATTATAAATTAAATATATTTAATAAAGAAGCGGCTGAATTTTATGCGCAAGACGTTGACATTCCATTCTTAAGTCTTGAACTAAATCGAAAAGAAATAAAAGAATTAATGAAGAACACTAACTGCAACATGGGAATAAATATTTATGGAAAAACTGAGCTTATGATTAGTGAATATTGTCCTATGGGAAGTACTTTTGGTAATAAGTCATCTAAAAAAGAATGTAGTGGCGTGTGTATGAAGGACAATTTTAAGTTAATAGATAGAATGAATGAAAGTTTTACTGTTTTGGGTGATAATAGCTGTAGAAGTTATATTTTAAATTCAATAGCTACCAATTTAATTGATGAAATGGAAGAACTTAAGTCTTTTAATATTTCAAATTTTAGAGTAGACTTTAAAGATGAAAGTTATGATGAAGTAAAAGATGTTTTAAATCAGATTGCTCGTAAAGCAAAAAATGAAAATAATAAATATACTAAAGGCCACTATAAACGTGGAGTAGAATAATACCAAGAAATAGTTGACGGCTTGTAATTGATGATTAAGATGCAAATTACTTTGAAACTTGTTAGAGAGAGTATTTTAAGTTTTATAAGTATGAATTCTTAGTTATCTCTTATATGCTGTCAATTGTTGATTGATTGTTAGGATGTGGGATATATGAATGAAAGATCTCTAAGAATTTTAGAGTTTAATAAGATAAAAGAAAAAATTAAGAAATATGCAAGAACAAATGCTGCTAAAGCAAAAGTTGAGGATCTTGAGCCTTATGATAATTTATATGAAATAAATAATAAGTTAGAGGAGACAAACGAGGCTCTTGAAATCTTAATATCAAAGGGGAATCCGCCACTTGAAGGATTAGCTGATATACATGAAGGTATAGAAAGAGCTAAAAAGGGAGGAACTTTATCGCCAGGACAATTATTAAAAGTAGGTGGAATGCTTAAAGCTACGAGAAATATGAAGGAATTCTTTAAAAGAGAAGAAGTTGAAAAGTCATATCCAAAACTTGAAGACTTAGCTTACATATTAGCTCCAGTAAAAGCATTAGAAGACGAAATAGAAAGAGCCATAGTATCAGAGGATGAAATTAGTGATAAAGCTAGCCAAACTCTCTATAATATCAGACGAAGCTTAAAAGAAAAGAACTCTTCAGTTAGAGAAAAAATAAGTTCTATTGTTAGAAGTAACTCAAAATACTTACAGGATGATTTATATACTATGAGAGGCGATAGATATGTGCTTCCTGTAAAATCAGAATATAAAAGTCAAGTTCCAGGACTTGTACACGATCAAAGCTCAACCGGAGCAACGTTTTTTATCGAGCCTATGAGCTTAGTTAATTTAAACAATGAAATAAGAGAATTGTTTTTAAAAGAAAAAGCTGAAATAGAAAGAATACTTTCTGATCTTTCGCTAAAAGTTAAAATTAATGGGGACTCATGTTTGAGTAATTTAAAGGTACTTGTTGAGTTTGATTTTATATTTGCAAAAGGAAGATATGGATCTGCATTAAACGCTGTTAAGCCAATAGTTAGGGAGGATGGAATATTTAGTATATTATCTGGAAGGCATCCATTAATAGAAAGCGATAAAGTTGTGCCATCAGATATATATCTAGGGGAAGAATTTCAAACCTTGATGATAACAGGACCAAATACTGGCGGTAAGACTGTTACAATAAAAACTGTTGGTTTGCTTCATATTATGGGATTAAGCGGATTATTGATTCCTGCTAGAGATAACTCATCTATAGCCTTCTTTAAAGAAATATTTGCAGATATAGGTGATGAACAAAGTATTGAACAAAGCTTGTCTACTTTCTCATCTCATATGACTAATATAGTTAATATCATGAAGCATGTAGATGACAAGTCTTTAGCTTTATTTGATGAGCTTGGCGCAGGTACAGATCCAGCAGAAGGAGCAGCTCTTGCAGTATCAATATTAGAAACTTTAAGAAATAGAGGCGCAAAGCTAATTGCAACTACTCACTATAGTGAACTTAAAGCTTATGCATTAAAAACAGATGGTGTAGAAAATGCTTCTGTTGAATTTGATATAGAAACCTTGAGGCCAACTTATAGATTATTAATTGGGGTTCCAGGTAAATCAAATGCCTTTGAGATTTCTAAGAGATTAGGACTTGTAGAAGGTGTCATTAAACGCGCAAAAGAATACATGTCTGAAGAAAATCTTCAATTTGAAAATCTAATCAGAGAACTTCAAGAAAAAAGTATAATAGCTAAAAAAGAAGCAAGGGAAGCTAAGATGCTTAGAGATCAAGCAGAAGATCTTAAAAAGAAGTATGAGGAAAAGCTTGAAAAATTAGAAAATACTAGGGAAAAAGCTTATATGGATGCTAGACGTGAGGCTAAAGAGATAATTGCAAATGCTAAAGATGAAGCTGATGATATTTTAAAAGCTATGAGAGAGCTTGAAAAGCTTGGAATAGCAGGTGGCGGAAGGCAAAGACTTGAAGAAGAGAGGAAGAAACTTAAAGATAGTTTAGAAGAAAGAGAAAAAGGAATTCACAAGATGAAGGAAAATGAGGGGGAATCTATAACTAATGTAACTCTTGGAATGGAAGCTTACCTGCCTTCATTAAATCAAAAAGTAATTATTGTTTCTATGCCAGATAACAGAGGCGAAGTTCAAGTTGAAGCTGGAATAATGAAAGTAAATGTTAAGCTTAAAGATTTAAGAAAAACTCAAGTTACCAAAGAAGAAAAAGTAAGAAGAAAAAGAGAAGTAAAGCTTAATCTAAGTAATGTAGAATCTAGAGTAGACTTAAGGGGATTAGATGCAGAAGAAGCGTGCTACAAAGCAGATAAATATTTAGATGATGCATATATGGCTAATTTAGGGGAAGTAACAATAGTTCATGGTAAAGGAACTGGAGTACTTCGTAAAGCAATAAATGATATGCTTAAGAGACATCCACATGTAAAATCATATAGGCTAGGTGCATATGGTGAAGGTGGAGACGGAGTTACTATGGTAGAACTTAAGGGGTAGTTATTTTTTTCATATACCTAATATTTTTACTTATTTAAGTTAAAAATATCATTAAAATTATTGTTAGTAAGAATATTATACAAATATTAATGTATAATTAAGTAAAGCTATAATTAAATTTCTCTTAAGTTTTTGTTTTATAGTGTTAAGTGTACGTTAGATAAGAGGTGATAATATGTACATAATAAGTGCATGCTTGTGTGGAGTTAATTGTAAATATAGTGGTAAAAATAATCTAAATGATAGATGTTTAAAATTATTTAGAGAAGGAAAAGCAGTTCTAGTTTGTCCAGAGCAATTAGGCGGATTACCAACTCCAAGAAACCCTGTTGAACTAAATAGTGCAGCAAGTGAAGTGTTAGATGGGAATGGAAAAGCATTAAGTAATAAAGGTGAGGATGTTACTAAGCAATTTATAGATGGTGCATATGAAACATTAAAAATTGCAAAAGAACTTGGAACCACAAAAGCTATATTAAAAGAAGGAAGTCCTTCATGTGGATCTAACTTTGTGTATGATGGTACTTTTACAGGTAATAAAGTAAAAGGCAAGGGAATTACAGCCCTTTTATTGGAGAATGAAGGTATAACAGTGTTTTCAGATGAAGACTTAGAAGTAAACAATAGTAAGTTAGTATATCTTAATGAATTTGATAGAGAAAAAGCTAAAAAAAGAAGACTTTTTGAGCAAGCAGAAGAAGAAGAAGAGTCTTATGGAGAAGAATATTTTGATCTAACAGAAAATTTAACTGATATGTCTGAGCTCCCTCCAAGTGTTGAAGAAAATGTGAAAAAGCTTATGATTTCCTTAGCTCGTGATTTAATGGGCTTTGAAGAAATTGATGAAATTGCAGAAGCTACAGGGCTGAGTGTAGAAGAAGTAGAAGAAATTTTAGAGGAAGAATAATAAGAAGCAAATAGATATTAATTAATATATGTTGATTTTGTTAATTCAGATATTACTAGTATTTGTTTAATCCCCATGATAGATTAAATTATCATGGGGATTTTTAGTGTGTGGAAGTGTTTTGTATGGCTAATAAGGATTATAATTAAGAATCATGTTTAAAAAGTACTTTAATGTCAGTTAAAAGAAAAGTTAAGCTGTTACATAAAGAATTTCTTTGTGATGTAACAGCTTTTTTAGATCTTTTAGATGGAGTATAAAAACTAAGAAATATTTTTAATTTACCTTACATCAGTGTTATTACAAGAATATTTAAATTCGGGTTGAGTTTGAAGATAAAATCCGTTTCTTACTTGGGATATCCAATTTTGAAATATTTCTAGCCACGCATTACTTGTAAAGAAATCTTCAAGTGGTCTTGTAGGATCACACTCCAAGATTAGGAATGGACCTATACCAAATGACCAAATCCCACTTTGTTCTACTCCAGCTTCTCTTATAAGAAGAATAGGAAGCCCGTATTGATAAGCCATAGCTGGTTCAATTTGAGCAAAAGGACTACCCTCAAGAGCAAACTGATTTTGAGGTTGACCAAGATTATTTTGAATTATATATACCTGTCGTTGATTAAGATTAAGTGAAATAAATCCATAACTAGATAGCATCATTCTTCTGATATTTGTTAATGGAGTTTCGGGATATTGTTCGGTTACTGGTAGGGTACGTGGAAATAATAAAGCATCTCTTATTTTAGATATTATAGCATCAACAAATTCTTGTTGAATAGAATTCAATCTACTTGGATGGCTTAGGAATACAGGAACTCTAAATAAAAGATTTGATGATTCCTGCATTAATTCAGTTGGTTTTACGCCAGTATATTGATTTATAGCGTCTCCTTCATATATTTTAGTCATTTGTTTTCCTCCATAATATTATTTTATCTTAAGATATATATTCTTGAACTATTACCATGAATTATTATATGTAAACAAAAGTGTTAACGTTACGATAATGTTTTAATTTTAGATAAAAAAACTTTATGTTGAAAAATTCAAGTATTGTAGCTGCTATTCTTGAAGATTAGAAAATTAGATTCTCATAATAATTAAGCTTTGTATTGAATTATTAATATTTCAAAGGATTAAGTAATTCAATACAAAGCTTTTACTTTTTAAGATTATATGCAATTTACATATTATGTAATTAATACATTTATGTGTATTGTACATGTATTTTTAGAATACACATTAAATAATATGTATTATTTATCTATAAAGCATCTGTTTTCAATATACATTATTTGTATTTTATAATTGGCATAATATTTGCTTTATATATAATTGAGATAAAATAATTATTAGGGGGAATTTTTATATGAAAAATTTACGAAAATTAGTTACTTTAGCAGTATCTTTGACTATGTGTCTCTCATTCTCTTCAGCAGCATTAGCCATTACTGCAAATTCTGAACAAAAAGCAGTGGACCTTCAGTTAACGACTGTATGTGAAAACAGTAAAACAAAGTTTGTTTATAATTATGCAGAGAAGCTTGGCTCATTTGATGGACGAGGAATTACATTTGGATGTATAGGATTTACTACAGGAACTTACGATGGAAATATATTAATACATTATTATACTAAGCTAAATCCCAATAATAATTTGGCAAAGTATATTCCAGCATTAGATAGAATAGACAAGGAAGAACATGATGAGGATGGAAAAAATGATGATATTAAAGGCCTAGATAATTTTATAAAAGATGTAAAGGCATGTAATGATTCATTATTTAAGAAAGCTCAATTATATGAACTTGATGAAATGTATTGGAAACCAGCAGTATCTCTAGCAACTTCCATTGGCGCTAAACATCAACTAACTTTAGCATTTATATATGATATGTGTGTAAATCATGGAGAAGATGGAGCAAAAGAATATATTAATTCGGCTAAGAAAAAGTTAGGTGGATTACCTAAGGATGGTATAGATGAAAATAAATTTCTTTCTAGTGTAATGGATTATAGATATGCATTCCTTAAAGATGATGATCCAGAAGGTTCGGATAGAGTTAATGCATACAGAAAATTATTAAAAGCAGGTAATGTAGATTTGAAACCAGACTTTAATTTTACAGTTTATGGAGATACTTTCAATATAGATGGTGATGTTTATTAGTATTAATTAATGGTTTAAGAACAGGTTTTTCTTATACTAATTTGTGATAGCTACTAAAATTAATGTAAACAGGATAGTAATTAGATTTTTAGCTATGCAATAAAATTATATAAATAAAGATAAAAAACAGTATTAATATGGACAAGTATTAATACTGTTTTTTAGTTTATACAGATTTTTGCATTTTTAAATATTAATTTTGTATGCATATATGTTGTGATAACAAATTTATATTCAAAGCGTTAGTAGGCTACGTAATCAATTAATGGCATAATACTGGCGTTTAATTATATATGGCAGTATTTTAAGCCTTTTAGTTATGAAAAACGAAATGTAGAAAAGATATAATACACATATGTGTATTATATCTTTAGAAAACTGTAAAATGTGTATTGATTTTATACCGAATCACTTAAGTCTAAGTTTTATCAGTATTTTAGAGTATTGGCATGGTAATTGCTTATATAATTCTGTGTAAAAATAAATTCATTCTGTGAGTTGTTAGTAAGAAATAATTTAATATTTCATATAAATTTTACTATTTAGCGATTATATAATTTTAGTTTAATCCTACTTAAGCATAAATTTAATAAACAAATTTAGTTATTCACCATAAACCTCAAATCTCTTGTATTTTATAAAAAATAAACGTAATCTTTTGCCTATATATTGAGTGAAAATTTATATTGTGATAGTAATAATAAACAATAATTCAATTATATTTGTCTTATACATTTATAAATATTAAAATTATACTGTAACATATAAAAACGATTACTTTAGTATGCTGAAATAATTATGGGATTTAATTATCTTCATTTTTGAGTATTAATAATATTATGCAAAAGTTATGGATTTCATTTTTCATAATACATTGTTTGAATATAATGTTTATTAAAATTAGTTTTATATAACTTATCGTAAGATAGAAAATTTTTATGTTTGTTTTCTTCAGTTCTATTATTTAATACTTTAGCAGAGATATTCAATACTTAGCAAGCTTGCGATTACTACTTAAATAGAATTGAAAGATGTTTATGCAGCTTAACAGAACGAAAAAATTATGGAGGAGAAGAAATTATGGAAAGATTTATGGATTTTTTTCAAGAAAAGATGATACCACCATTAGTTAAAGTCGGTAATCAAAGGCATCTAATGGCAATTCGTAATGGATTAGCTATTACAATTCCATTCATTATTGTAGGAAGTATATTTCTTATTTTAGGTAACCTTCCATTTGATTGGTGGGCAGATTATATTGGAGAGCTTGGCCCAAAGATGAATGTAGTTGTAAATTCATCATTTGGAGTTCTAGGCGTTTTAGCAGCCCTTGGAATAGGATATCACTTAGCTAAAAGCTATAAATTAGATCCAATTACAGGATCAGTAATATCTTTTGTAGCATTTTTACTTACACAAGTGACAGAGGATTTTCAATTGGATACTAGTAAATTCGGAGCAGAAGGACTTTTCACTGCTATAATAGTTTGTATGTTTGCAGTAGAAGTATTAAGATTTTTCGTAAAGAGAAATATTGTTATTAAATTACCAGAGGGAGTTCCGCCAGCAGTTGGAAATTCATTTATTGCGTTAATACCAGCTCTTGTAGTTATGATTACAGTTTGGCTAATAAGAGTAGTTATAGGATTTAATATAACTGATTTTATTACTATGATATTTAGTCCAGTTGTTTTTGCCCTTAATACTCTTCCGGGAATATTAATATATAGCGCATTAGTTACATTACTTTGGTCAGCAGGTATTCATGGAGACATGACGCTTGAAGGTATAGCAGATCCAATATATATTCAATTTTTAACTGTTAATACAGCAGCTTTTATAGCACATGAAAAGATTCCATACATTACAGCATCAGGATTTTACTCATTGTTTGTTAATGTAGGAGGAACAGGTGCAACTCTTTGTTTAGTTTTATTAATGATCCGTTCAAAGAGCAAACTTTATAAATCACTTGGAAAGGTTTCATTTCCATCTGCATGTTTTGAAATAAACGAGCCAGTCATATTTGGTTTTCCAGTAGTTTTAAATCCAGTTATTCTAGTTCCATTTACAGTGGTACCTTTAGTACTTACTACTTTGTCTTATTTTATGATGTATTTTGACATAATTGGTAGACCAGTAGCTATGGTTCCGTGGACAATGCCCCCTATTATAGGACCATTTATTGCAACTGGTGGAGATTGGAGAGCAGCAGTTTGGTCTGCTGTAGAAATGGTTATAGCAGCAATAATTTACTACCCATTCTTTAAATTTGCTGAAAAACAACAATTAGAAATTGAAGGGAAAGAAGAAAATTTAAATACAGTACAAGCTTAGTGTATTAATTAGAAAAATATTTATAGAATGAAATTTAGGAGGAATTTAGCATGAAGATATTATTAATGTGTGCAGCAGGTATGTCAACAAGTTTGCTAGTAACAAAAATGCAAAAATATGCAGAGGAAATAGGTCGCAAGGACTTAGTTATTAATGCTGAACCAGTAGAGGATTTGGATGAAAATGTTGATGATTATGATGTATTTTTACTTGGGCCTCAAGTTAAATATAAAGAAAAATGGGTTAAAGAAATAGTTGATGAAAAAGGTAAGCCTTATGCCTGCATACCAGTACAACTTTATGGAAGAATAGATGGAAAAAGTGTTCTAGAACTTGCACTAAACTTAATGGATAAATAATGGAGGATTTAAAATGAATATGGAATTAGAAGAAATAGTTTTCACTATAATTAGTCACGCAGGTAATTCACGATCAGCTTGTTTTGAGGCTTTAAATTTAGCTAGAAACGGTGAGTTTGATAAAGCCAATCTATGTATGAAACAAGCTAAAGAAGAACTTTCATTAGTTCACAATATACAGACTGGCTTAATTCAAGAAGAGGCCGCAGGTAATAAACAAGAATTATCTTTATTGCTGATGCATGCAGAAGATCATTTAATGACTGCATCTTTAGCTAAAGATCTTATCTGTGAACTTATTAAAATGTATGAAGAAAAGTTTAAAGAAAAAGAAATAGCATGCAATGTATAATAAGTAAAAACAGCAAATAGTAAAAATGGAGTGGGTTATTTAATAAAACTTGAATAATCCACTCTTTGATATGTTTATTCAAATTCTATGGTAAATCATGTATAATAAGCTTATTAGTTAAAGATATTTAAATTTAATTTACGTACCTAGAGTGTTAACGTTAAGAGAGTTATACGAATAGGATATGAGGGGAAAAGCAATGAGAAGGATTGATAATATTTATAAAGTTCTAAGGGATCTGTGTAGTAAGGAATATAATGAACGTAGATGCATCAACGGTTTTTCAGCTACAGAAATTTCATTAATAATGAATATTCAAAGGACGAACGTATCTAGTGATTTAAATAAACTTTATAGAGATGGAAAAATAGAAAAGATATTGAAGAAGCCGGTACTATATAAAATAAAGGAGGAGGATATTCAGATAGAGCAAGGCACAGAAAAAGTTTTAAAAGATGCTTTTGATAACATCATTGGAACTAGCTTCAGTCTGAAAAACGCATCACAACAGGCCAGAGCCGCTATAATATATCCTCCCAATGGACTTCATACTCTTCTTTTAGGGGAAACTGGTACAGGAAAATCAATGTTTGCAGAAGTTATGTATAAGTATGCTAAAGAAATTGGCAAAATAAAAGCCAATGCGCCATTTATTTCATTTAACTGTGCAGATTATGCAAATAATCCACAGCTACTAGTGAGTCACATCTTTGGTGTTAAGAAAGGGGCATATACTGGTGCCAGCAGAGATACCATAGGATTAGTTGAAAAAGCTAATGAAGGAATATTATTTTTGGATGAGGTTCATAGATTACCATCGGAAGGTCAAGAAATGCTATTTTCTATAATTGATAAGGGCATATATAGGAGACTTGGAGATTCTGAGGAAGAGTATAAAGTTAAGCTACTTATAATATGTGCTACTACTGAAAATGTTGAATCGGCATTATTGAAAACATTTACTAGAAGAATTCCTATGATTATACGGCTACCAGCATTAAAAGATAGGACTATAGAAGAAAGATACGAACTTATTAAAAACTTTTTAAAGATAGAGGTGAGTTGCATTAAGCAGAGCATAAGTATTACAGCAAATGCGCTAAAAGCATTCTTACTATACAACTGTTCTAATAATATTGGACAACTCAAAAGCGATATAAAACTAAGCTGCTCAAAGGCTTTTCTTGAGAATATGATGAAAAGAGATAAGAATATATGCATTCATAGTCAATACTTGCCTCAGTATGTACTTAGTGGATTATTTAAGTATAAGGAGAAAAGAAGTGAAATTGATAGGTTTGTAAATCAAGATGTTATAAAGTTTTGTTTGGATGAAAATAATGTAAGAGAAGAAGAAGATATAAAAATAGTTGATTTTTATGGAGCATTAGAAGAAAAAAGAAAACTTTTGGAGTCTAATGGAATAAGTGAAAAGGACATAAAACTTATAATGAGTCTTGATATAGATACGTATTTTAAAAAATATATACTGAATATAGATAAAGATAATTTAGAAGAATTATATAAAGTAGTTGATAGAAAAATTGTAGATCTAGTTAGTGAATTTTTAAATAAGGCTAGTGAAAAATTGTTAATGCAGTTTGATAGTAAAATTTTATATGGACTATCAATGCATGTAGCAAGTACAGTTGAAAGAATTTTAAATGGAAAAGAAATTAAAAATCATCAGCTTGAAGATATTAAAAAGATGCATCCCAGGGAATATGAAATTTCGTATGATTTGAAAGAAAAAGTTGAAAGCACATTTCATATTAGAATTCCAGAAGATGAAGTTGGATTTATAACTATGTTTTTATGTATAGATAAAGAGGATTATGAAAATGAGAGTAGTGTTGGAATTATTGTTGCTATGCACGGAGAGTATACAGCAAGTTCAATGGCTGATGTAGCTAATAGACTTTTGGGTGAGAAATATGCTATATGCTATGATATGCCATTGGATCAGAAACCAGAGACTGCACTAGAGAATTTAACAGAAATAGTAAAAGAAATAGATAAAGGTAGAGGAGTATTGCTGTTAGTAGATATGGGATCTCTTGTTTTATTTGGGGATATGATTTACGAAAAGACAAAGGTACCGGTAAAAACAATAGAAATGGTATCTACCCCTATTGTTCTTGAAGCTACAAGAAAAGCAACATTAAAAGCCTCATTGGAGGAAATTTATGATTGCTGCATAAATTTAAATCCACATATAGTGCGAAGTTATGCAGACAATTTTAGTATAAATTCAACACTTAAAAAGAAGGTAATTATAACAGCTTGCATTACAGGACAAGGAACTGCTATAAAACTCAAGCCAATTGTGGAAAAGAAACTAGAAATCACTAGCAATGACATCGATATACTTAATATAGACATAGTAAACAAGAAAAAATTCAATCATAATATACAAAAAATAAAGGCAGAAAAGGATATATTGGCAGTGGTAAGTGCAGTAAAACCAGATGATGAGTCTTTGTTGTATATATCAACATCAGATATCTTTGATAAGAAAAAAGTAGAACTGCTAAAATCACGATTAAGTCTAATAGAAGAGATATATGATATGAGAGAAGTAATTGGAGAAAATGTAAATATAGATTCATATAAGTATATCGAGTGTTTTAGAAGCTTTTATATACGTCTTGTAAATAATCAAGTTGAACTTAATAGTTCTGCATTAATAGGGTTAATATTACACATTGCTTGTGTAATAGAGCGTATGTTAAGTGGCGAAAAAATTATATATCGTAAGTATAGTGAGAAAATGTTAGATGAGAATAAAGATAAATATAATTTTATTAGAGAAATATTAAAACCAATGGAAGAAGCGTTTAATATAGAAATATCTGTAAAAGAGTACTTGATTATTCTTGAGACTATATATTTCTTGTAAGTTATAAAAAAGAAAATTACAGGTAATGTAAAAATATTTAAATATAAAATTAAGATATGGTTAAAAACTGCGTTATATATTTAATGATAGATTATGACATTAGAAAGAATATAGGTGAACTAAAATCACAATTAAAGTCTTAAATACAGAGGATTATATGTTGTGAAATTTTATGATGAAGCGAGCCCAATTAAGTAGAAAAAGCTGAAAATACTGGAAGAAAATCTACTTTAAAAGGGTTCAATTTATTTATATTCTTATTAAGTGAAGATTAATATATAGTAAAAGAGTGTGCAAAATATATTATTAAAGCTAAATAAATATGAAAGAATGAACTTATTGTAGCCAGTTCTTAGCTATAGGATAATTAATTGGTGTTTTACCATTATTTCCAAATCCTAATGTATGAGCTGAAGTATGAAAATCACTGCCTCCGCTCTTTAATAGGTTATGGTTGTCGCAATAATTAATTATTTCATTAATTTGTGAGTGAGAATGCTTACGATGTATGCATTCAATACCATCTATTAAGTTTAATTTAACAATACTGTCCATATAATTATATATGTCATCTACTTCATATACATAAGGATGAGCTAAAAAACATTTACCGCCTGAACTATGAATTGTTTCTGCAGCTTCATAGATATTTGGAAGATCTTCTGTTGTCTTTATATAAAATGGACTATTAGGGTTTAAATAGTGTTTTCTATAAAAAGTAGTTCTATCAGTAATTTCTAATTTTTTTAGAATATGCAAATTTTCATCATAGCTTAAAATATCATCGCAAATAACATCGTTAGCAGGAGTATTTCTGCCATTTATATTTAAATTAGAGGAATGTAGAATTTTTAGTTCATTACAAACATTTATTAAATAATTTAATTTAGAATTTTCTTTTTCAATAACATTAATATTTTTATTAACTTGTAATATTCTTGATTTTTCTATAGAATCAATATCAATATTATATCCTAGCATATCCATGCTGATTCCGCCAAATGAAAAAGCGATTTCAATTCCATTAATTATATTACCACTGTATAAATTAGTTATATTTAAGTTGCTAATTTTTTTATATGCATCAACAGATTGATGATCTGTAAATGAAATAAATTCTAAATTCTTTTCTTCCGACATTTTTAAGATGTCTATTACATCAAAATCTCCATCAGAATTATTTGTATGAATGTGTAAGTCTATCATTAGGCATTTCTCCTTCATTTTAAATCATAAGGAATTATAAACAACTTTAGATTTATTTATTTTAAGGAAACTAGGTAAGTAATTTTAAAGTTATCATATCACTAAATATTTTTTTAGACAAATAGTTAATGTGCATTGTCATTTTTTGAATTAGTTATAGTACAGATAGTTGTTTTATTTATAAAACTTAGTATGATATTTGTAATATATTAAACATATAAAAATAAAGGGTGAGTTTTGATAAAGGAAAAATAAAAGTGTGCAAAAAATAAAATATGTTAAATATGATTGAGTTTTACTAACAATGTGATAAAATTATATAAATAATTTGCTGAGATGAGATAAAAATTTTAGAGGGAAATGTTTCTTAGTATACTAGTTTAAAATAAATTTTTATATGTACGGGAGGGAATTTATGATTACTAAAGTTTTAGAATTTATTAGCTCTGAAGCTGTATTTGATAGCTTTAAGGAATTAGAAAGATATGGGGGAATTGAGACAGAATATATAGCTAGTACTTTCAAGATGAGCAGAACTCAAGCAAGTAGATTATTAAATGAATTGGTGAAATCTAACGATTTAATTAAGATAAATAATCGTCCAGTTAAATTTCTTCCTAGAAAAAAAATTAATGATATTATTGGGCCAACAAAGAAGAGTATATATAAAGATATATACGAGCTAGAACAGGAATGTAAGTCATTAAAACAGGAGATTATTTTTGAAAATATAATTGGCTATGATAACAGTCTGAAGGAAGTTATTGAGCAAATCAAAACGGCAGTTTTATATCCCAAAGGGGGATTAACTGTTATGCTTACAGGTGAAAGTGGAGTTGGTAAAAGCTTTTTAGCAGAGATAATCTACAAGTACAGTGTAAGCTGTAATGTTTTAGAAAAAGATGGACCATATAATGTTTTGAATTGTGCTCAGTATTATAATAATCCTGAATTATTATCTGGTATATTATTTGGGCATGCTAAAGGGGCATATACGGGGGCTACAGAATCAAAAGCAGGGTTAATTGAACAATCGGATGGCGGAATCTTATTTCTAGATGAAGTACATAGACTTAATAGCGAAGGACAAGAAAAATTGTTCACATTTATGGATACGGGAGTATTTTCAAGAATTGGTGAGAATGGCGTAAAGAGAAAAGCAGATGTACGATTAGTTTTTGCAACAACAGAAAATCTATCTGAATTTTTGCCAACTTTTTTAAGAAGAATACCTATTAATATATATATCCCTAATGTAGAGGAAAGGGGACCTATCGAGAAAAGGAGAATAATAGAACATTTTATATATGAAGAAAGTAAGATTTTTGGAATACCAATTGAAATTACACAGCTTACACTAAATACAATTCTAAAAATAAAGTTTAAAGGAAATATTGGAGAATGTAAGAATGTAATAAAATATGCGTGTGGAAGAGCATATTCAAAGGGCCAAAGAAAAAATGGGAATATATTTGTAACATTGCAGGATATACCAAGAAACATATACATTGAGAATGCAGAAATCTTTAAGTTCCAAAACAATAATAAAAGCAAAAGTATTGTATTTTCAGACAACAGCAATAGACATGTTCAAACATATGAAGAGAGTAAGCAAAGCATAATTAAGCAAAGTATATTAGAGTGTTTTAAGTTGTATAAATTAGTTGAAAGTGGAGAAGTCAGCAAAGAAGGATTTTATGAGAAGAGTTCCAATATAATGGTAAATTTGATGGATAGGCTAGTATTTGCTAATAATGATGAAACTAAAAACGTAATTATAGAATTTATAATATCAACAATGCAAGATATATTTAGAAATCTAGAAATAAATTATAATATTAAATATGATGGGAATAATGTGTTGGCTTTTTCATCATACCTATACTCAAAAAATGATTTTTATAGCTTAGATGAAGAGGAGTTAAAAATAGAGAATAAATTATTGAGCTATTTAAAGAGAGAAAACTATAAAGAATATTCTGTAGTATATAAGATAGCAAGTTTTATAGCAAACAGGTTGGATATTTATTTAACTGATAGTGATCTAATTATTATGATTATATTCATTAAAACTACTGCAATACGTATAAATTTTAATAAAATGAATGCAATAATTATTGCTCATGGATATGCAACAGCAAGTAGTATGGCTAATGTCTGCAATCGTATTATAGGTGTAAATGTATTTGCATCTATTGATATGCCAATAGATGCAACAGCAATAGATGTACTTAAGCAATTGAATCGGTATATTGAAGATGATAAATTAAAAAATGGCTTAATTGTTTTATTTGATATGGGCTCTCTTAGTTTGATTTATGAGAATTTAAAAGATAAGATCAATATTCCAATGCTTTGTATAGATCAAGTTACAACTGTATTAGCTTTGGAAGTAGGAAATTTATTAATACAAGGAAAAACTATTGAAGAAATCTCTGAAGTAATGAATGAAGAAATTAAACCTAACATACAGTTATTTTATCCTCAAAAGAATAAAGAATATGCAATAATAGCATCTTGTTTTACAGGAATAAGTACTGCAATTAAGATACAGAATTTACTTTCAGAAAGTTTAGTAGGAATAGTTGATGTAAAGGTGGTTCCGTATAGTTACAATAATCTAGTGTCTAAAGGAAAAGATGACTCTATATTCAAGATGTATGACGTATTAGCTATTGTCGGTACGTATAATCCTGAAATTGAGACAATTAAGTTCATATCTCTAGAAGATATTATATCAGGAAAAAGAGAAGATGAGGTGTACAGAATTTTCAGTAAGGTAGCAGGACATGACCAAATTAAACTAATAAATGATTCTATTGTGAAAAATTTCTCTTTGACAAGAGTTATAGATAGCCTAACTATTTTAGATTCTAATAAGATTATAGAGAGAATAGAGGACGGTATCAATGAGTTTGAAAATAATCAGAAAAGAAAAATACCAAATGACAAAAAAATTGCTTTATATGTTCATTTAAGTTGTATGGTAGAGAGACTAGTAAGACAGGCTGAGATAGAAGAATATACAGATTTAAATTTGTTAATTGAAGAGCATCAGAGTGAGATTAAGCTAATTAAAAATTCATTTAGTGTGATAGAAAAAAGTTATAGTGTGCAAATACCAATTGCAGAGATTGGATATATCTATAATATAATATATGGACCAATTCAATAATTTCAAGCGATTAAGAGAATAAAATAAAGTTTTATAAAAAGCATGTCACTAGTTGGCATGCTTTTTGCTTATTAATAAGGTATAAATAAAAAAACAAAGGAGGTGATGGTAATGAAGAAGTTTCTAATTGCAACTCATGGAGAACTATCAAAAGAATTTATAGAAACTAGTAAATTAATAGTAGGATCATTAAGCAATGTTGAATATTTCTGCATGACTAAAGATAAATCGGGAGATGATGCAGAAAAGGAAATGAAAAGAATTTTATCTAATAAAAGCGAAGAAGAAAAGTATATTGTTTTAACAGACATTTTTGGTGGAAGTGTAGCTAATTTATGTACCAATTTATTGCTGAATGGATATGAATTTGAATTAATAACAGGTATAAATTTGCCAATGATTTTAACAATACTATTATCAGACGAAGATGATATAGAAACATTGGTAAAGAACGGAATAGAAGAATCAAGAAAAGGAATCATTCATGTAAATGAATTACTAAAAAACAATAATGAAAGGAATGAAGAAGATGATATCATTGATGAGAATTGACGACAGATTAATACATGGTCAGGTTGCATTTGGGTGGTCAACATCATTAGGAATAAATGTAATATTAGTAGTTAATGATGAAGCAAAAAATGATCAAATGAAGGCTATGGCATTAAACTTAGCTAAACCAAACAATGTAACTTTATATATTAGGGGAGTACAGGAATCAGGTGAGATAGTAGAGAAATTTGCTCAATCTAAAAAGAATAATGTACTTGTTTTAGTGAAGAATACAAAAGATGCATTGGAATTAGTAAAAAATTCAGGCGGAGCTATAAAAGAGTTAAATGTAGGAGGCTTGAGATATGAAGCCGGAAAACAGAAACTAACAGATTTAGTGGCTGTTGATGAAAACGATATATCAAATTTAAAAGAAATAAATGATTTAGGTATAGAAATTGAATTTAGAATGTTGCCAAGGGATAAGAAAAAGACTTTATCAGATTTACTAAAATAAGTAAGGAGGTAAAAAATTATGATAGCACAAGCAATTATGTTGGGATTACTTGCAGGAATAGGTATACTGGATGGACGTATTTTTGGGCAGATAATGCTTGAAAGACCAATAATCACAGGTGCCTTAGTAGGACTAATTTTAGGCGATTTAAAAACAGGTATTATTATAGGCGCTCAACTTGAACTTATATGGATGGGTATTGCAGGAATAGGCGCAGCAACACCACCAGATGTTGTAACAGGTGGTATATTAGGAACAGCTTTTGCAATATTATCTGGAAATGGTGTTGAGGTAGCTCTTGCTATAGCAGTACCAATTGCAGTTTTAGCACAATCATTAGGAGTATTAGTAAGAATAATAAATTCTTATTTTGCTCAAAGGGCAAGTGTATATGCTAAAAAGGCTGACTTCAGGGGTATTGCAATAATGATGTGGATTCCGGTTATGTTATTTTTCCTAAGCACTTTTATTCCAACATTTTTAGCAATTATGTTAGGGGCAAATGCTGTTACAGCATTAATAAATTCTATTCCAAAGATAATTTTAGAAGGGCTTGGAATAGCAGGATCATTATTACCTGCTGTAGGATTTGCACTATTAATGGATATGTTACTTTCAAAGAAAATGGCTGTATTTTTCTTCATAGGATTTTTATTAGCAGCCTACGCTAAATTAGATATAACAGCAATAGCTTTATTTGGAGCATGTGTTGCATTTATACTAAATATTTATATTAACACTAAAGAAAATAGCACAGTTAAGCAGGCAATTGCGAATAATTTAACGGAAGGGGAGATTGACTTTGAATAAGCTAGGTAAAAAAGAGTTAAGAAGTGTATTTTGGCGGTCATTCGCTCTTCAAGGAGCATTTAACTATGAAAGAATGCAGAATTTAGGCTATTGTTATGCAATGTTACCGGTTATTAAAAAACTTTATTCAAAGAAAGAAGATCAAGCTAAAGCTCTAGAAAGACATCTTGAGATATTTAATACAACCCCAGTAATTGTTCCGACAATACTAGGAATTACTGCTGCAATGGAAGAACAAAATTCAAATAATTCCGATTTTGATGAAAGCGCAATTAGTGCAATAAAGACTGCTTTAATGGGGCCTTTAGCAGGAATAGGAGATTCGCTATTTTGGGGGACATTTAGAATTATAGCAGCAGGAATAGGTGTTTCTCTAGCCAGTGAAGGGAATATATTTGGACCAATACTGTTCTTACTATTATACAATGTACCAGGTTTTGCTATTAGAATATTGGGATTAAAATATGGGTACCAATTAGGAGTTAACTCATTAGAGAAGATACAAAAGCAAGGATTAATGGAAAAAATAATGTCTATAGCAACAACAGTTGGACTATTTGTTGTTGGTGGAATGGTAGCTACTATGTTAAAGATAAAAACTCCGTTGGTATTTAATTTAAACGGTGCAAAAGTAGTAGTTCAGGATATATTAGATAAAATATTGCCAAATATGCTGCCACTATTATTTGCCTTCTTTATTTACTATCTATTAAAGAAGAAAGTAAGCATCACTAAAATAACAATAGGTGTTATAGTAGGTGGAATAATATTGCATGCAATATGGCTATTATAATAAAAAATAAGAGAAAGAGGTAATAAAAATGAGAATACAAGATTATATGTTAGAAACTCCAACTAAAATGAAGGAGATAATCTCAAAATCTGATGAATTATTCAAAGAAATAATAAAGGAAGATATAAATAAAATTATAATTACAGGATCAGGAACAAGTTATCATTCAGGGGTACAAGTGCAAACTTATTTGCAAGGAATATTAGACGCTGAAGTTATAGCAATGTATCCATTTATGATAACTAAAGATACATTCAAAGGTAAAAATGAAAAAACATTGATAATAGGGATATCGCAAGGCGGAAGTAGTTATTCGACTTACAATGCAATGAAATTGGCAAAAGAATATGGTTGTATTACTGCATCTATGGCTGGATGTGAAAATGCGTTAATAGATGAAGCTGCAGATTATATTTTAACAGTATACTGTGGAGAAGAAAAAGCTGGAGCTAAAACTAAAGGTTTTTATTGCACAAAGTTAAACTTAATGCTTCTTGGACTTAAATTAGGAAAAGAAAATGGACAAATATCTGAAGAAAAATACAAAGAAGAAATAGATAAAATATTAGATGCTAGCGATAGATTTGAAGACGTATATAAAAAGTCAGAACAATGGATTGAGAAAAATAAAAGTAGATTAGTGGAAGCTAAAGAAATAAGGATAATAGGTCCAGCAGAATTATATGGTGATACTTTAGAAAGTGCATTGAAGTTATTAGAAACTATGAGAGTGCCTGTTACAGGATATGAATTTGAAGAATTTATACATGGTATATATAATGCAATAAATAGTGATTCAACAATATTTATACTAGATACAGGAAAAGAACCAAGAGTAGCAAAAATGATTGAAGTTTTATCTGAATGGACAAGCAATATTTATGTAATAGGACGAAATGTTGCTTCGGATGATAGAAATCTACAAATAAATGTGAGTGAAGATGAACATCATCAAACATTTAATTTCATAGTGCCAATGCAATTAATATGTGGAGAGATACCTAATTTAAGAGGTGTTAATCCGAGTATACCAAAAGATCCTCAATTTCATATGAAGCTTGGAAGCAAGAGAATTAATAAATAATCTGTAATAAAAATAATTGTTAATAAGTTGGTTGCGTAAAAATTCTATAATAATTATTTAAACGTATTGATGAAAAAATGTTATTAGGCTAATAATTTATTTTGAGGTTTAATTGAAATTGAATATATTAAGTTTTTTGTAAAATTTAGAACAGTAAATAGTTTTTAATAAAAATAAACTATTTACTGTTTCTTCTATTTGAAAAGAGACTACAATACACCATTTTTTATATCCATTCTAATTAACTAGAAAGATCTATATTATTCTGTGAGTATATAACACTTTTAATTTTTTAAAGACTATGCTTAATAATCCAAGGAATACCTTATCTCTTATTGCTATAAGAATTATAAAGTAAATACTGCAGCAAGCAAGTATATCAAGGATACAGGATAATATAGTTCCAGATATAAAATTATTTATAACAAAGGTTATTGGGATGAATATTAAAGAGTAACATAAATACTTAAAATTCTCAAAAGCAAATAATTTTATATTTATGTTAAGTTCATTTTTTACTAATCTATATTCTAAAGCCATAACTACTAAATTTGAAACTAAAGTTGTTGCGATTACTTTTGTTGGTGTGAACATATTGGTAAATATTAAAAGCGCATTCAAGATTAAATTTAATATCCCTCCAATGAAAACTAAATTAGCATCTGTTTTTTCTCTCCCGAAAATATAAATTATCTGATCTGAAATAATTCTATCAATTCCAATAGTCAGCATATATATTGAAAACACCATTAGTATTGGTACAGCTGGAAGATAGATATCAGTACCTTTACCCATAATTATAATAACTTGTTTAGAAACTCCAAGTAATCCTATTGAAGCTGGAAATAAGAATAAGAAATATATTTTAATCACCTTATTTAATAAATTCAAATACACTTCTTTTGAATGATTTTCTAAATAGTTTGAAAGTCTAGCCATGGAAACTTGAACTATTGTAAACATTAAGATATCAATCATTGACATTATCTTTTGGGCCACTCCATAATATCCTGCTTCTGTTGATCCTAAATTGCTATTTAGCATGTTTTTATCAAGCCAGGTATATAAAATGTATGTGTTGGCAAGTATTACAACCGAAAACATAGGTTTTATATGTTTTTTTATTTGTAAATCTGAGAAGTCAAAGTGTATCTTCTTTTATATATATATAAAACTGGATACGTTATTAATAAAATTTATACCACAAGTAAGATATATGTAAAATAAAAAATCAGCCTGAGTCTTTACAAAATATATTGTTAATAAATTATATATTATTTTAATTATCATAGTTTTTAATGCTATAAAATCATAATTTTCAAGAGCTTCATTGATCCATTCAACATTGAACATATTAAAGACTATGTTTAATCCCATAACCATGCAAGTATAAAAATATGCATCATTTCTATGGAATATAGTTAAAAAGATAGCATAAAAAATAGAAGTTACAGCTGTTGTTGTGGTGGTAATTACAAATAGACTAGTAATTGTTTTGGTTAGTTTATCCTTATCATCTCTTACTTTGCTTACTTCTCTTAAACCATATTGATAAACTCCAAAGCTTGCAAAAATCATAAAAACTGCAGTCCAGGTTTCCCCCATGGTCATATATCCATTTAATTTATCTTGAATTGCACTAAGAACTATTGGCATAACTATTATAGGCAAAATTATATTTGAAACATTTAATACTGCTTTAAAAAAAGCATTTTTAGATATTGATCTAGACATAAGTATCTCCTTAAAATATATTGTATTTTGAAGTTTGCAATATTATGGTAATATAGTAATTGAATTGTTTCAATTACTATATATAAATGTCTAAGATAATTGAAAAATATAAAATATTCAGTTGAATATGATTCAACTTACTTGATTATCATAATATGATAACAATATGGAGTGAGGAATTTGAATAAAGATTTATATGAATTTAAAGAAATAAATGAAAAGATAAAGAAGAAATTAAATTATATTAAAGCTGATTCAGATATTATGTATAATAATATTAATGAAGTAAAAGCATTAAAAAATGATATATATGAAAAGACATCTAAGGTTTTTACGTACAATCTAAGAAAATTAATTCAATTGGAATCAACACAAAAAAAGTTGGCTGGTAAAATTGGTATATCTGAGGATTTATTATCTAAATACAAATCAGGAGATGCTTTCCCATCTATAGAAACATTACTATATATTTCTGAGGTATATAATATAACAATTGAAAAACTTATTTCTATGCCGCTAACAGCAGAAGATATTGAGAACTTAGAAAATAATAATGAAATTGGATCAGATATTTTTGAAGAGAAATACTACGTTTATTTTTTTGTTACTAATATAGCTAAAGAAGGATCTTTGCATGAAGGGATCGTAGAAATTAAGAATGAAAATGTAAATTTTAAGATTTGTTCAGATGACAAGGTAATTAAATATTTTACGGGGAAGTATATTGTATCCGATAAAATGATATTTTTTAATTTAAGCAGCTCAAATGATGGAGTTACATATATAAATATGATTAAACCAAACCTGAATAAAAATAAGTATACTGGTGGAGTGGCTATGATGATGCTTCCCTCAGATGCGAATAGTAAACCATGTGTTCAAAAGATTTTATTTAGCAAAATTAAGTTGAATAGAGAATTATATTACAATAACCTAAAAGGGATTTTAAATTTTAAAATTGATGGAGTTAATTTAGGTCATGTTAAGCTATCTCAGTGGGAAGATGAGGCGGCATATAATTTTATATTGAAAGTATTATTGACATAGCTTATTATACTCGGAATAGGTTAATATATTTTTATAAGGCAAAAAGTAGAAAAATAATGCATAGTCAAAAAGGCATTGAATTAACACAATACCTTTTAAACTATTTATTTTTTGTAGCAAAAATATGATAGGAGATACTAATATATATTTTTGAAAGTAAGGAAATTATATTCTAATCTATAGGATTAGAAGTAATAAATTCTTTGACTATTTCATCTGAATTATCAGTGTTGCCAAAAAAGCATACAGAGTAGTAAATATTATTTTCCTTCCAAAAATATTCTCCATTGCTGCCAGAAGTGCCATCAGGATAGTTTTCATCATATAAGTATTTAAATACGTCATTATTATTTATAGTTAATTTTTGAACTTTGATTTGTTCAGTTTTATTATTTTCGTTATTGTATATAGTGGTATATCCACTTTTTTTCATATCTTCATACTCTTTTGAAGCTTTTTTCTGGTTGAAAGTTATTGAACCGTTCTTATTTCTATATATGTTATCAAGTTCATAGCTAATATTATTGTTTTTTATATCTGAGTTATCTGAAATTCCTACTGCTGACTGATTAATAGTTATATCTTCATTTATTTTTAACGGAAATTTAGGGTTAAAGCCTAGGTATTTTTTTGCAGATTCCAAATCTTCTTTGTCATAAATCATCATTGTAGCAATTTCTGTTGAAGGGGAATCTTTTTCTACAGAATATTTTACGTTCTTTATTTCGTCTGGATATACTATAGATTTCGCTATTGTTTCTATATTATTTTGCGAAATATTAGATCCTTGATTAGCGTTTTTTCCTGAACTTTTCGATGGTGAATTATATCTTATACTATACCATAATCCTTCATTTTTCCATGCGAAATATTTATCTACATCTTTTCGTTCAGGTATTACATCACCATTTTTTAAAGTTTGAGAAGGGGATATTTGAGTTAAAATTACATTGAATCCGTCTATATCTCCTAGCTTCATAGATTCTTCTTTACTTTCAATATAATTTTTTGATCCACCTTTTACAGTAGCTATTTTCTTCAAATATTCTAGTGGGTCTTTTTCAGAAACTTGAAATGTAAACTTAGTATCACCATCTAAGTATATAAGTAAAACATTATCTTGATCAGAAAGTTTTATAAGTTGAAGGCTGCTAGCTCTACTAAGCTGAGGAGAATCAGGTAGTTTAAATTTGAATCCAGCTACTTTTTCTACTTTTTCTATATCATAGTAAGATTTTTCAGGTGTATCAACAATAAATTTAGGGGGAGTATTTGCTGTACTGCTCTCAGTAGCTAATTTATTGGTGTTAATATCTAAAGCGTTAACATTTATGCTATTTGTAAGCATGATGATTGTGATTAATACACAACCTAATACACCAATTATTGAGATTCTATAAGAACCAGTTTTAAATTTTTTTATCATTTCAATTCGTCCTTTCATTTGATTGTTTGTTTCAAAAAAAATTGCTAAATTAGAGTGGTTAGTTTTATTTAAAAACATTTTTGAAAGATTTATTAGGCTCATACCATACTTTATTGCTTCTTTTTCTCCTAGTAATTCAAGAACGCAAGCATCACAGGCATATTCTCTATAAAGTTTTATTTTATTAAGAAGGAAACAAACAATAGGATTAAACCAATGTATTGAAAATACAATTGTGCTCAAAAAGTTACATAATAAATCTTTTCTTTTATAATGTAATAACTCATGCAAAAATATATGTGAAAGTAGATTATTATCATTTATATTTAAAATATGCTTAGGAAGATAAATCTTAGGTTTTGTAATTCCTAATATACAAGGACTATTAAGGTCATCACATACGTAAAAGGAAATATTAGAACTTACATTAGCTTTATCTTTACATAATTCTATTACGGATTGAATTTCGGGATACATATCTGTCTCTAAATGCTTAGTTTTGCGCTTAAAATTAAGCATAGATAAAAATAATATCAGATCTATGATTAATACACCTATTATCCAAATGCATGAGATTATTCTTAAAATAGAATTTTGTTTATTAGTGCTTTGAGTTTCATCTTCTGTCTCTATTTGAGTTTTTTCGTTATAGATGTTATTTTCAATGCTTTTCTTAGGAACTTCTGAATCAGATTTTGTTAAATCCAAGTTATTATTACCCTTGGATAGATTTAAAGTATTTTCACATTTTTGATATAAAGTATTAAGAAGATTAGTATTCATGTCCGGAATAATAGGCACAAGAAACTTTATAAGTAGTAAAATAAGCAATATATTCTTAACTCTTATACCAATATATTTGTTAAATAATTTTAAAATTAAAATGATCAATAGTGCAGAAATACTAGCTGATAAAGAAATCTGTAAAGTACATAAAAAAATCTTTTCTAAGATTTCCACAAAAATATCACCTCCATGTAATTTGAATTTTTAAATATAAAGTTTAATTTTATAGGCTTTACCATACTAAATATGAATATTAATATTTAAAAAATATACGTGTTCTGTAGCTTAGTATCTTCTTTAAAATATCTTAATCATATTTGTTACTTATCTTTATTAGAGTTTTTTTCTTTTTTGTTTTTAAGAAGGTTTTCGAGTTCTTCGATTTCATCATTAGATAAATTTTTTTCTTCTAAAAATTTAGTGAAAAGAATGCCTAATGCTCCATCATAGACCTTTTTTAGAAATGTTTCATTTTCAGATTTTATACATTCATTTTCAGAAATTAATGGATAGTAATTATAAATTCTTCCTGATTTTTCAAAACCTATTGCACCTTTTTTGATAAGTCTAGTTATAAAGGTTTTTATAGTTTGCGTTGACCAATTCATTTTATCTGATAATGAATTGATTATTTGCTCAGAAGTTAAAGGATTTGTTTTCCATATAAGTTTCATTACTTCCCATTCTGACTCCGATATTTTAGGAAAGATTTTCATTAAAAAACTCCTTTCATTTTTTAATCTACAATTGTAATCACTATTTCAGTTTACAATTGTAGATTAAACATGTCAATATAAATATTTACATCAAAACCAATTAATTACTTTGAATGAAAGTTGGCCAAGTACTATTTGATAAAAAATCTAAACTACTATGCTATAATATATTTTATGTAAAAATAGCATTATTGAAATGCAACTATTAGAGGTAAAAGTGGTATTTAATTTATAATTTATAGATTAAATAAATGGCTAGAATCTTATTTGTTCTTGTCATGAAAGAGGTGATTATTTGAAACTAGAAGAATTAAAGTCAATATTATTTAAATCAGCTTCATCTACTATGAAAAGAGAGGGAGAGGTTAAATTTAATAATGGTTTAGTCACTTATTTTAAGGGGAAAAAGATAGATAATATATATCATATTTATGGAAAAGTTACGGATAAAAATAAAATTAACGAATTTAGTACACATATTAAAATTAATCTTCAGAAGAAAAAACTAGAGAGTGCTAACTGTTCTTGTAATGAGTTTAAAGAATTTACTTCAAGTGGATATACATTAATGTGTAGTCATATAACTGCTACTGAATATAAATTTATTAGCTTACTTGAAAATGATAACAATAGAGAAGAAAATTCTGAAAAGAAAGCTGCAGAAAAATATAAAATATGGGGAAATAATCATAGCACAAGGCTTATTCGTAAAATAGAAAAAGATTCTCTATATTATGAGGTACAAACACCTTCGAGAAGTGGAAAGCTTATACTTAAGCCAGAGGAACTTAGAAAATTTTTAAAAGGTATAGAGGATAGAAAAATAAAATTTAAGTTTGATTATATTGAAATTACAGCACCAATATTACACAAAGACCTACCTATAACCTTTAATGTTAAGGAAGATAACGGAATGATAGTCTTGACCACTCATAAGCAGCTTCCCATTCCACTAAATTCAAACAATGATGTTTATTATTTTAGGAATGAACTCTATTTACCTTCAAAAAATCAAATTGATAATTATGCTAGTCTGCATGAAAGATTATTAGTTCATGGCAGAATTACCTATAAAAAAGATATAGATACTTACACTAAACTAATGTCTCTTTTAAGTAGAATTTCGAGTAACATAAATATTGCGGAAAACTTAAGGAATTATGCATCTAATTTATCAAGAACTGAATTCTTTTTATATGAAGGGAACGGAAAAATTTATTGTGATATATTTCTTAGCTATGGTAATACAAAAATCAATATATTAGATGAGAGAAATGTTTCGCATACGTTCATAAGAGATGATAAAAAAGAAGAAAAGCTTCTTATGGAAGTTGAAAAACTAAGTTTTGTAAAAATGGATAACAGACTTGTATTTATAGGTAAAGATGAAGGGTTGTTTAATATACTAAGCAAAAAAGGAGAGACAATTCACTCGTTGGGAAATGTTATGTTAGGAAACGGCCTTAGCAATAAAAAAATATATAATCTGGATTCAATTAGAGTTGATTTAGATGAAGTGGATGGAAGTTATAATTTCTCTTATAGTATAGGGGAGTTAGGAACAAAGGAATTAAATAGTGCATTAGAGTCATATAAAGATAAAAATAAATTTTACAAAACAAGAAATAGTAACTTTTTAGATTTTGAAGATAATGGTGTGAGAAGTTTTTTAAATCTAATTGAAGTGTTAAATATAAATCTGGATTCAAATAATGAAAAAGTTAAAATGGAAAAGAATAAAGCCTTATGTCTATATGAAAATATAAAGAATATAGGGTTAGGAATTATACAGAATTCCAATGAATTAGAAGATATAGAAAATAAGTTAACTTGTATAAATAGTAAACATATATATATCCCAAGTGATTTTAAGGGAATCCTTAGAGAATATCAAATTAATGGATTTAAGTGGCTCAAGACCTTAAGTGAAGTGGGATTTGGAGGAATATTAGCAGATGAGATGGGATTAGGTAAGACAATACAAGTTATAGCATTCTTATTATCAGAGAAGAACAAAAAGACTTGCATAATTTGTCCGACATCATTGCTTTATAATTGGAAAGATGAATTTTTAAGATTTGCGCCAAGTTTAAGAGTTGTGATGGTTCATGGAAGTCAAAGAGATAAAGTGATGGAAGATATATGTGAATATGATGTAGTGCTAACTACCTATGGAACATTGAGATTAGATATAGATAATTATAAAGATATTGTTTTTGATTATTGCATAATTGATGAGGGGCAGAGTATTAAGAATTCGGAAGCTCAGAATTCAAGAGCTGTAAAAGAAATTCAGGCAAAAATCAGATTTGCTTTAACTGGAACACCTATTGAAAATAATTTGACAGAGCTTTGGTCTATATTTGACTTTATAATGCCAGAGTACCTCTACGCTAAAGAAAAGTTTGAGGAAAAATTTATTTCAAGAAGGGAAGATAATTTAGAGAATCTTAAGACTATGATAAAGCCTTTTATTTTAAGGAGAACTAAGAAAGAAGTAATGAATGAATTACCAGATAAAATAGAAAAAACTTTATTAGTTGAAATGACACCTTCTCAAAAAGCTGTGTATAGTAATTATGTAAAAAGAGTAAAAGCTGCAATGAAGAATAACAAAGATGGTAGAATCGAGATATTCTCATACTTAACTAAGCTAAGGGAGATATGTTTAGATCCTTCACTTATACTTGAAGACTATAATGGAGGAAGTGGGAAAATAGAAGAAGTAGCAGAAATCATTAAAAATCATATTGATTCTGGTGGGAAGATACTTCTATTTTCACAATTTACTTCTGCATTAGATAGGATTGGGGAACGCTTAAATAAGGAGAAAATAGAATTTTTCCATTTGAGCGGAAAAACAAGCCCTAAAAATAGAATAAAAATGGTTAAAGATTTTAATACTAATGAGTTTGTGAATGTCTTTTTGATTTCATTAAAGGCTGGAGGAACCGGACTTAACTTAACATCAGCTAATTTAGTCATTCATTTTGATCCATGGTGGAATCCAGCAGTTGAGGCCCAGGCGACGGATAGAGCTCATAGAATCGGTCAAAGAGATGTAGTAGAGGTGATTAAGTTAGTATCTAAAGGAACTATAGAGGAGAAAATCATTTTGCTTCAAGAAGATAAAAAACAACTTATTGACAGTATTTTAACAGGAGAACTTAAAAATAGCGGTTTATTAGGCAGTTTATCAAAGGAAGATTTACAACAATTGTTTGAGAGGGATTAAATAACCGCAGTATAAATATAAAATTATCTGAAAAATATTTTCAGATAATTTTATTATTTAAAGGAATATTTGAAAATAAGTACCTGTTTTGAGTGCATGTATATAATTATCAATAGTTATCTACTATAATGTAAATGAACAAAATGTAAATGCCAAGTACGAAGCACAAACGTCTAAAGATTAGGTCATTCTTCTACCTGGCGATGATCTAACTTATTAAATTCGTTTAGGCGATACTCCATATTTTTTTCATAATCTTTGTTAAAGATACAAGAGAATATGACATCTAAAACATATTGTGTAGCAATATGAGAAGAATAGTGAGAAATTTTCTTTTTTAAATTTTCTTTACTAGAAACAAATATATGATATTTAAATAACTTAGTTAAATAGTTTTCTTGAGCTGAACAGATAACTAAGGTTTCTATTTCCTTACGTTTTAGAACTAAAGCAATTTCTTTAATTTCAGGTGTCTTACCAGAATAAGAAAGGATAATTGCAACTTGCTTATTTTTATTATTAGAAGCGGCAGCACGGTATACTTGGTTCATTGGAATTAGTGAAACATTAACGTATCTACCGATGCTTTGCATTTTATCTTGAAAGTTCAATGCCGTTTGTATGTTATTTGTAACGGCATAAACATCGACTATCTCGGCATTATAAATTAAATCAACAGCATCTTCTAGCTGTTCGGAATTAAAGAATGAAAAAGTGTTGGTTAAGGTATCAATATAAAGCTGCTTAATGTTGCTAGCAATTTGAAATTGTGTATCGTCTTTCTTGAAAGGAAAATTTATATCAATATTTTCTGGTTTATTCATTTTGGAGTATAGTTCTTCAACAAACTTAATTTTAAATTCTTTGAAACCAGTTAATCCAATTTTTTTACATAGTCTGTGTATAGTTGAGATTGATGAAAAAGATACTTTGGCTAATTCGTCTAGTGACATACCAGCAACTTGCTCTTGATTTTCCAATATGTAATTTGCAAGTAATTTCTCTGTTTCAGTTAAATTATTAGCATATAAAAGTAAATTATAAATTGTCATGATAATTATCTCCTTAGTGAAGTTTACATTTTTAGATGAATTATTTTATTGATAAGTGTCGTGAATAAACAATTAAATTTGTCATTAATACTTTTTTAGGAAAAGTGTTATGTATGTTGATAAAATAATTACTCATCATAATTCTAAAAATAATTAAAGAATTTTAGCTGCAATTATGAAATATCCATTAAGAATTGCAACATATATATTTATTTTAGCATTAATAAAAATTATTATCATCAAGTTGAACTGAAGAATTATAAACTTAAAATATCAATGGAGTTAGAATATAAATTATATTGTAGAAATTATAACTGGATTTGAGCATCTATTATAAAGATGACTTTTAAAGAGTACAAGCAGTTTATTTTTTTATGAAGGAAATTATTAAGTAGAGTATATATTCACAGCACAAGATTCATACATTATTTAATTCTTTGGAGAGCTACAATAAAATCAAATCTGAAAGTGACTTTTTAAAGTAGTAGAAATATACAGTCTTAGAAGCAGATTTTGTTTTAAATATTTTAAAAAAGTATATATAAAAATGCGCAATATAGGAGGAGGCAAAATTATGGCATATAAACTAATAGCTTGTGATATGGATGAGACACTATTAAATGATAATCATATAATTTGTCAAAGAAATATTGATTTAATAAAAAGAGCCAAGAAAGAGTATGGAGTAAAATTTGTACCAGCTACAGGAAGAGGTTATTCTTCTATTCAGAATGACTTGAAAATTTTAGACTTATATGATCAGGCTGGGGAATATATTATTTCTTTTAATGGTGGCGCTTTAACAGAAAATAAGGATAACAAGCTACTGCAATTTAAAGGATTAAGATTCGATAAGATGAAAGAAATTTTTGAGTATGGATTAAATAAGGATGTTTGTATACATGTTTATACAAAAGATAAATTATATATTTATAATTTATCACAAAGTGAAAAAGAAAGAATTAAAAATCAAAAATTAGAGTGTACTATTATGAAAGAAAATACAGTGGATTTTCTTGAAGAGGAACCAATTGCAAAGATTATATATCAAAATATAAATGTTCCATATTTGATGGGTATTGAGCCAGATATGAGAAGTATTACAGAGGGGCATTGTGCGGTAAGTTATTCGTCAAATCGATATATGGAATTTAATTCATTAGGGGTAGATAAAGGCAGTGGTTTAATTAACTTAGCAAAAATTTTAGATATAGATATTAAAGACACAATTGCTGTAGGCGACAACTACAACGATATGTCTATGTTAAAAGTAGCAGGCCTATCAGTAGCGGCGGGAAATGCAGTTGAAGATGTAAAAAGAGCTTGTGATTATACAACAGAAGCTGATAATAATGAGGGTGTTGTCGCTGAATTAATTGAGAAGTTTATATTGAAGAAATAGTAATAATAGTTGTAATAATATTTTAGGAGGAAATTTAATTATGTTAGCTGATTATCATATGCATACAAGTTTTAGCGATGATTCCATTTATCCTATGGAAGATGAGATCAAAAAGGCAATATCTTTAGAAATTGATGAAATATGCTTTACAGAGCATGTTGATTATGGAGTGAAAGTAGATATAAATTGCAATTATATAGATTATATAAATGAATTTAATAGGTGCAGAGAAAAATATAAAGATAAAATTACTATGAAACTTGGAATTGAATTTGGGATGCAAGAACATACTATTGATGAATTTCAAAAGGATTTTAATGAATATGACTTTGATTTTGTTATACTATCTTGTCATCAGGTAGATAATAAGGCATTTTGGACACAGGATTTTCAAAAAGGAAAGACACAAAAGGAATATAATGAGAAATATTATGAGGAAATATTAAAAGTAATAAAAAAATATAATGATTATAGTGTTTTAGGTCATTTAGATATGATTAATAGATATGATAAGATGGGAAAATATCCTTTTGAAAAGGTAAGAGATATTGTAAAAGAAATCTTAGTTCACGTAATTTCTCATGGAAAAGGAATTGAAATTAACACATCTTGTTTTAGATATGGGTTAGATGATTTGACACCTTCTAGAGAAATATTAAAGTTATACAGAGAATTAGGAGGAACTATTATTACAATAGGATCTGATTCGCATAAGGAAGATGATGTAGGATGCAAGATTTCTTCTGTAAAAAATGAACTTAAGGAATTGGGATATGAAGAATTTTGTACATATAAGAAAATGGAGCCAATTTTTCATTGCTTATGATAATAGATGAATAATTAAAAATATTAGTTAAGTTCAGCGTACATGGACTATAGGCAAATAAGTTCATTTAAGCTGTTCTTTTTATTTAGTTTAATTTATTATTATTTAATTATTTGTAATTCGGGATTGTTTTATTATTATAAAAATTAATAAAATGGAGCTATTAAAAAAATAATTTTACATATTGCACATAGGTGTTAAAATATAGGAAGATTAGTTTATTTTGAAAGGGATATGAAAAATGATAAGAGAAGCAACGGAAAAAGATTTAGCAGATATTTTAGAGATCTACAATGATGCTATATTAAATACAACAGCGATTTATGATTATACTGCGCATAATCTTGAGGAAAGAAAACAGTGGTTTGATGAAAAGAAAAAAGATGGATGTCCACTATTGGTGTTTGAAAAAGATGACAAAGCTGTAGGATTTGCTACATACGGATCGTTTAGAACTTATCCAGCTTTTAAGTACACAATAGAACATTCTGTATATGTTCATAAAGACTATAGAAATTTAGGAATAGGGAAGATATTGTTAAAGGAATTAATTGATGCTGCTAATAGAGATGAGTACGCAACTATGGTTGCTTGCATTGATAGTTTAAATGACGGTAGTATCAAAATTCATGAGAAATTCGGGTTTAAATACTCTGGCACAGTAACTAAAGCAGGCTATAAATTTGGTAAATGGTTGGATTTAGTTTTTTATCAACTAGATCTAACAGGTCCTAAGTACCCAATAGAAAAGTAATGATTTTTATATTCTTGAAATAAATAGAAGTATTTTAAGAATAATAAAGCACCACTAGATGTTATAATCTATAACATCTAGTGGTGCTTTTTCACTTTTCTATTCAGCTGAATCTATTTCACTACTAATTGAGGGAGTAAATATTAATGAAGTAAGCATTGCACCTATTAGAAAAAGTATGCCTGCTGAGATGTAGAGAATAGTAAGGGAAAATTGGCTTTTAAGCCATCCTGTAATTGACATTGTAATAACCATGAATCCCATAAACATTGGATTTAATACTCCGTTTACTCTTCCAACAAACTCAGATTTCGTTAATTGAAGAATTAATGTGTTAATACCAATTTGGATGCAAGGCATAAAAAATCCATTAAGGAATTGGAACAATAGAATTATAATCCAGCTTGAAGATAATCCCATGCCAACCATTGAAATGGTGTTAACTATAAGTCCTATTGCGAGAAGCTTTTGAGGCATAACTTTCTTTGATATTGTCATAACTAATCCGCCACCAATAAACATTGCTGCTCCATTTACCATAAGTAATAATTGAAGATTTTCTTTAGGAAGACCAAGTCTTTCAACAATTAAGAAAACCCCAAGTGGTTGTATGATACCAACAGCAAGGCCTGATACCGCAAAAACAGATCCAAGTATAGTTAACTCTCTTTGCTGCCAAACATAGGCGAAACCTTCTTTTAATTCTTCCAAGAAATGATTTGTAGTTTCTTTCTTTTCAATTATCTCATCAGCGGGTAATAGGGTTAATACTGAAGCTGATAGTAAGAAAGCTACACCCATTACTGATATAGAAATATCTATTCCAAACTTTTGAAAAACAATAGTACCTAATGCTGGTCCTATAATCATAAAAATAGACATAAGAGTTTGGAAAATAGCCATTCCAGTTTGCATAAACTCTTCAGGAACATGGACTTTAAATAATTTCATTGCAGAGGGCTGAGAGAACTGAGACAAAATAGATGAAATAAATGTTACAAAAAATACAGCTTCCCAAGTTGCAAAGATTATTGTAAGCAGAACGGCAAAAACAGAAATAGCACTTAGTAAATCACACCAAACCATAGTACGCTTCGGTCGCCATCTATCTGCAAAGGTTCCACCAATAAATGAGAATATAAATATTGGAGCAAATTCTGCAACTGAAATTAAAGAAACAGCAATGGGATTGTTATTAGTCTTCTCCATTACAAATAACAATATGGCAAAATTACGAACCCATATTCCTATTTGTAGAAAAATAGAAGAAGCTATAATTACTCGAACAAATCTATTGCGAAAAAATGAAGACATTGACATTGTCGATTTTGTCATATAATTACCCCTCTTAAATTATTGAATATTTTATTATATACTATATCATAAATTAGTAGCACATCAAGTTAAAATATTATTATAATGTTGTATAAATATCTAAGTATATATATAATTATAAAGTTGACCTTAAAACAAACAAAGGAAATTTATAAGGAAGTGATTTAAAGATGAATTCAAGAAAAAGAAGCATTGCAGCAGCATTAATGGTAGCAATGTTTTTAGGAGCAGTCGAAGGAACTGTTGTAACGACAGCTATACCAACAATAGTGAAGGATTTACAAGGATTTGAAATTATTAGTTCAGTTTTTTCAGTATATTTACTAACTTCTGCCATTACTACTCCTATATATGGGAAACTATCAGATCTATATGGAAGAAAAAATATGCTTTCAATTGGAATAATAATATTTTTAATTGGAAGCTTTTTATGTGGATTATCGCAAACTATGTACATGCTTATAGGAGCTAGAGGCATACAAGGAATAGGTGCTGGAGCAATATTTACAGTTACATATACAATTATTGGAGATGTATTTACATTAGAGGAAAGACCAAAGATCCAAGGAATAATAAGTTCTGTTTGGGGAATTGCAAGTTTAGTAGGGCCATTTTTGGGAGGGATCTTAATAGATTTATTATCTTGGCATTGGATATTTTTTATAAACCTTCCCTTTGGAATAATATCAGTTGTACTTATTCAAAGAAATTTGGATGAAGTTTTCGAAAAGAAAAAACATAGCATAGATTTTGCTGGAATTATAACTTTATCACTGGCGATGGTTATATTTTTGAACATCTTCTTATCAAATGAAGATATGAGTTCTAGCAATAACATATTTATTTTATTATCGGTTATTGCAACAGTTATATTACTAGTTGCATTCTGTATAATTGAAAGAAAAGCAAAAGAGCCAATTATTCCTTTTGATATATTTACAAAGACAAGTTCAATTGTGAATTTAGTAAGCTTCTTGGCTTCAGCTATATTAATGGGTTCGAATGTTTACCTCCCAATATACATACAAAATGTACTTGGATATAGTGCTAAGATATCAGGCTTGTCACTAGCTCCCATGTCATTTGCTTGGCTTATAGCTGCAGTAATTTTAGGAAAGTGTATAGTAAAGTTTGGTGGGAAAATAGTAATACTTATATCTAATGTTATTTTACTAATTAGTACAGCGTTATTGCCTACATTGAATGCAGAATCTTCTATATTATTAGTAATAATATATGCTTTCATAATGGGATTTGGATTTGGTGGAGCATTTACAACTTTAACAATAATAATTCAAGAGTCAGTAGAATATAACAAGAGAGGTGCTGCGACTGCAGCTAATTCATTGCTTAAAACAATAGGTCAAACTATAGGAGTAAGCATATTTGGTAGTATATTTAATATATATATAATTAAGTATTTTACTCAATTAGGAATAAATGGAGTTGATCCAAGTAATTTGTATAATTCAGCGGTAACTGATGAACAGATAAAACTTTCATTAAACAGTTCGTTACATTTTTTATTTATAATACTTATAGGAATAGCTGTTATATCGTTACTTTCATCAATGATAATGCCTAAAATAATGGAAAGTTCTAAGACAGAGGAGAACAGAGCATAAAATAGAGGTTGAAAATTTATTAATTACTGTGACTGTATCATATTAAGTTTTTTAATTATTATGATGTAGTCACTTTTTTATTATATAAGAGTTTGAATTGGAGTGAAATAGGTGGCATCTAGGCCACTCTGAAGCATAAATTATTAATAAAGCTAATTCAGAAGGGGACATTTTAAAAGAGAACAAAAAGGAAAATATATTCATCCCCTAGATATTTTTTAGTTAAATTTGAAAATGCAGATAAAAAATCTCAGGATACGGAATCACCTGAGACTTTTAGTGATAGAAAATTTTAAAAATTTCTGTTATAAAAATTTGAATGATTTGTAGAAGCTAAATCTAATGAGCAAATACAGCTTGTTTTGCTTTTGATACAACTGCACTTAATGGCAATGCGATTACTATACCAGTAGATACTTGGATTATGTTCCCTAATATATCTTTAGCTGAATATGCTATTCCTTGTATTAGCCCAATTTTCTCTGTTAAAAAGCCTGATATTATTATTCCAGCAAAAAAATATGCAATCACCATAAATATACCACTGGATACAAATGCAATTGTATACCTTACAGTAACTTTGTTTTCTGACATCTTTTCTAATATGGATCCTGCAATATAAGCCATTCCCCATTTAATAACTAGTGTAAAGGGTGCCCAAAAATAATATCCACCTAATGCGTCAACAAGAAACATGCCAAGAGCACTTGAAATTGCTCCTTTTTTCTTACCTAGAACTATTACTGATAAGAATACCATACAGTCGCCTATTTGGACGAAGCCTCCAACTGATGGAATTTTAATTATGCTTCCTGATATATAGGTTAAAGCAATCATTAGCCCCATTAATACTAGTTCACTAGTATTTAAAGATTTACTTCTTTCCATAAATATTACCTACCTTTTTTATAAATTACTTGCTGTATATGAATACAGGTTTTTATAGTCTTTGTTTTTTATATCTAGCATGCTTTGTACAATAAAACTCAGTACAAATAATAAAATCATTATATTAATATATATAAAATTTATCAAATGTATGGGTACACATAGAAATGATTAGAATAATTCAATCTGGACATATATATCCACAAAATAGTATTGGAAAAAATCTATTTAAGTAGGCTATAATGTAAATATAAATTGGGCCTAATGGGAGGAGATATAATTTGAGAATATTGCATACAGCTGATTGGCATTTAGGCAAGAATTTAGAGGGACAAAGCCGAATGGATGAGCAAGAAGAGTTTTTAAATGATTTTGTTAAGATTGTAGAAGATAATAATATAGATCTAATCATGATTGCGGGAGATGTTTATGATAATCCAAACCCTCCGGCAAGGGCAGAAAAAATGTTTTATGATACTTTAAAGAGATTATCGAAAAATGGAGAGAGACTTACTTTGGTTATATCAGGAAATCATGATAATCCAGAGAGATTGGTTGCGGCAGGTCCACTTGCTCGTGATCATGGAATCATTATGGTTGGAACACCAAAAACTATAGTTCCTTGTGGTGAGTATGGAAAATATAAAGTTTTATCATCAGGAGAAGGGTATGTGGAAGTTGAAATTAATAGTGAAAAAGCAGTTATCTTAACTGTGCCTTATCCAAGTGAGAAAAGATTGAATGAAGTTATCTATAACTATATGGAAGATGAAGAGGAAAAAGCTAAATCCTATAGTGATAAGATATTTTCTTTATTCAATTCATTAAAAAATCATTTTAGAGAAGATACAATTAATCTTATAATATCGCATCTATTTGCAATGGGAAGTGAGGAAGGTGGCTCTGAAAGAAGCATTCAATTAGGAGGTGCTTATATAGTAGATGGAAGTTGTTTTCCTAAGGAAGCACAGTATATAGCATTAGGGCATGTGCATAAACCACAAATAGTTCCGGGAACGGATAAAAGAGCAAGGTATTGTGGGTCACCAATTCACTATAACAAGAAAGAGGTTAGCTTTGAAAAGAAATGTTATATAGTTGAGGCAAAAGCTAATGAAGAATGTGACATACAAGAAATAAACTTAAGGGTATATAAACCAATAGAAATTTGGAAATGCTCAAGTATTGAAGATGCAATATCACGATGTGCTGAAAATAAAGATAAAGATTGCTGGGTGTATTTAGAAATAAGTACAGATAGATACATAAGAGAAGATGAAATAAAACAAATGAAAGAATTAAAAGCAGATATATTAGAAATAATGCCTAAGGTTAAAGGATTGGAAGAAGAGAGTGAATTAAACTTAAGTGAAAAATCGTTTGAGGAAATATTTAAGGAGTTTTATCTTAAAGAAAGGGGGACTCCTCCAGAAGATGAAGTTATGGAAGTGCTTTTATCAATTATAAACGAAGAGGGTGAAACAGATGAGACCAATCAAATTGAGGATTAAGGGCTTAAATAGCTTCCTGGATGAACAAATTATAGATTTTGATAAATTAACAGATAGAGGATTTTTTGGAATCTTTGGACCAACTGGAAGTGGGAAATCAACTATATTAGATGGAATAACTCTAGCCTTATATGGAAATGTATCAAGAAAAAGCTCCAATTTTATAAATACTAATTGTGACAGGTTAAATGTAAATTTTGAGTTCCAAATATCAGGTAGTGAAATAAGAAAATATATCATTGATAGGGAGTTTAAGAGAAAAAAAGATGGTGGAATAAGCTCTGGAAAGTGTAAAATCGTTGAAGTAACAAGTTCAGAAGAAGAAATTTTAGCAGATGGAGTTAAAACTATAAATAAGAAAGTTGAGGAGATAGTAGGTCTTAATTTAGAAGATTTCTCAAGAACTGTTGTTTTACCTCAAGGGAAGTTTAGTGAATTCTTAAAGCTTGAAGGTAAGGAAAGACGTGATATGCTTGAAAGGTTGTTTAACCTTCAACAATTTGGAGACAATTTATCCAGAAAACTTAGTGCAAAGATAAGCAAAGAGCGAACTGATAGCAATATTTTAGCGGGACAATTAAGCGGATACAGCGATGTTAGTCAAGAAAAATTAAAAGAAAAGGAAAACGCTCTTGAGGAATTAAAAAATAATCTGGAAGCTTTGAAAAAGGAATTAGATATAATAGAAAAGAAGCATAAAGAAAATGAAGAAATATGGAAGCTACAGCTTGATTTACTATATTATAAAAATAAAGAGCAAACATTAAAGGAAAAAGAGGAAAACATAAATTCATATATAGAAAAGATAAAGCTAGGTGAGGCAGGAGCAAAGGTACTACCTTATTTAAATGCATTTGAAAGCACTAGAAAAGCCTTTGATAAAAATGAGATTGAGTTAGAAGAATTAAAATTAAAGATAGATAAGATAAAAGAAGAAAAAGAAAAGATAGAACAACTGTGGTGCATGGCAAAAGATAAAAAAGAGAATAAACTTCCTCAATTAATGATGCAGGAACAAAAAGTTAAAGATGCTATTGAAGAAAAGAATTTGATACGTGAGATAGAAAATAAAATAGATTTATTAAAGGCACAAATTAAAGAATGTGATGCTAAAAATAATAATATACAGAGTAAGCTCATTAAAATAGAAGAAGAAATAAGTAATAAAAATAAATTAATAAAAGAAGACGAAAAAACATATGATAATTTGAAAATTGAAGAAAGCTTAAAAGAGGCAGTTCAAGAAGGAATAATTGTAGAAGAAAAGTTAGAAAAAATAAATGGAATTCTAGTTAAGGATAAGCAAAAGAAAGCAGTTATTGAAAAAGAAAATAGTGAAACTATACTTAAAGGAAAAGCCTTAAGAGAAGTTTTAGATAAAGAAAAAAAAAGTTTGGAAGATAAAGAGAAACAATATGAGTTTTTACTTAAACATTCGCCAGGTGAACAAAAAGATTTGGTTAATTTAAAACAGTTGATAGTGGAAAATGAGCAAAAATGGAGCAGTTATTTAAAGCTGAACAAAGAAATAGATTTCTCTAGAGAACAGATAAAAAACTTACAAATAGATATATTAAGTAGAGGAGAAGAAGAAAAGCAACTTGAAAAAGAACTAGAGGAAATAAAAAATACTCAAAAGGAGATTATGAGAGAAAATTTAGCACATACTCTTAGACAGGAACTTAAAGATGGAGATACATGTCCTGTATGTGGTTCAACTCATCATATGAAAGAAAATATCAGGATTTTTGAAGTTCAAGATGTGAAGAATGTAGAGGAAAAAATAAAACTAAAAGAAAATTCAATAAAGATTATTAGTAGCAAAATAACTCAAGGTGAAACTAAGGTAAATAGTTTTAACGAAAAAATTAAAGTTAATCTTGAAGAAATTGAAAAGCTCGGAACTGCGTTTAATGAAAAACCTTTGGAAGAGTTAAAACAGGAATTTATAAATTTAGAAAAAGCTTTAGAAAGTTATTCTAAAGCTAAAGAAGAACTTGAAAAAAGTGTTAATAAGCTGAGGAATGAAATTAATATTAAAACCGGAGAAATAAATGAATTACGAGCAGTAGTTAGAACTAACCAAAGACAGCTTGAAGATTTGGAAAAGAGTATTACAGAAAATACAGAAGAATTGAATATTTTAAAAAATAGATTGGATTCGCTAAGGGCAAAGACATTAGTAACTGATTTTAATAAAAAAAGCGAAGAAATTAAAGCTGTTGAAAAAGAGAGAGAAAGATTATCCGAGGTTATTAAAGTTAACAGGGAGCTAATAGAAAAGTTAGAAAAGAATAAAGAAAATTTAACTAGTGAAGTTATTTTAGCAAAAGAAAATTTAACTAGGTATAATACAGAATTAAGTAATTATGAAAAAAGTAAAGAAGAAAAAATACAAGCGATAAAGAACAAAGTCGATAATACAGATGATCTGGTTTCACTACTACATAAAATTCAGGAAAATATTGAAAATATTAATAGTGAGTTTAAGGAAAGTGAAAACAATAAAAATAAAATAGAGAAAGAATTTAATGAAAACAATGAGCGATTAATTTCTGCAATCAGTAAATATAAAGAATTAAGTAAACGAAAAAAAGATGAAGAAGCTCAGTTAGAAGTTGCAATAGACAGTGAAGGTTTTAATTCCCTTGACGATGTCAAAAAAAATATAATTGAAAAAGAAGAAATTAATGATTATAAATTAAAAGTAGAAAGTTATAAAAGTGAAGTATCAAAAGTAAATGGAGCAATTGAAAGTTTACTTAATAAAATAGACGGTAAAGAGTTAAGTGAAGAAGAATATACAGAAATAAAACTCTTGAAAGATATTAAAGAAAAAGAGTTCAATGAAATTAATGAAGAAAAAATTAAGGTAGATGAAGAATTAAAAAACATAAAAAATAAGCTGGAAGAACAGAAAGATCTCTTAGATAAGAAGATGAAACTAGAACATAAATTGGCTCTTCTTGGTGATTTGGAAAAGTTATTTAAGGGAAAGAAATTTGTTGAGTTTGTAGCAGTAAGTAAGCTTAAGTATGTTTCAGTTGAAGCATCTAAGAGATTGAAAGAAATAACTCATGGAAATTATGGACTAGAGGTTGCTGACAATAGCAGATTTATAATTAGAGATTATAAAAATGGTGGAGCCAAAAGAGACTCTACTACTTTATCAGGAGGAGAAACATTTTTAGCATCCTTATCATTAGCTTTAGCATTATCAGCACAGATTCAGCTTAAGGGAACAGCACCATTAGAATTATTTTTCCTTGATGAAGGATTTGGTACTTTAGATGATGATCTACTTGAAGTTGTTATGAATTCTCTAGAAAGGATTCACAATGAAAAATTAAAGGTTGGTATAATAAGCCACGTTGAAGCAATAAAGAATAGAGTACCAGTGAAACTTATGATTACTCCTGCAGAATCAGGTATGGGTGGAAGTAAAGTTAGAATTGAAAGAAACTAAATTTATAAAAATAACAAGTTATTGTATTAATCTATAACTTGTTATTTTTTGTGTTAATTGGTAATTAAGTGCTATAATATAAATTGTAATTAAATTACGGAAATAAAAATTCAATAAATATTAGAGGCGATTTTAAATGTTTAATTGTAAGTCTAACTTGATTTTATCTTTTCATAATTCTTCAGATAAAATTAATATTAGAAAAACTATTAGACCTTGTAAATGTAATAGGCCTATTTATTTTATTCCAACGTGAATGTACATTCCTAAAATGTGAATTAAACACATTGCAAGAAAATGAAAAATAAATTTTTAGGAGGTACTTATAATGGAGGAATTAAATTTAACTAAAAGAATAAAAACAGCTAGTCATGGTGCTAGAAAGGTAAGAAGAGAAGGCAAGATTCCAGGTGTAATTTATGGAAAAGAAATAGGAAATGAAATATTTACTATAGATGAATCAGCATTACTAAAAGAAACCTCAGCTAGTGGAGAGCATGGAATAGTAAAATTTAATCTTGATGGAAGGAAAGGAAACGCTGTAATTAAGGAAATTCAAAGAAATGCTTTGGGAAATAAAGCAATTCATGTTGATTTTGAAGAAGTAGCAGCAAATGATACAATGCATACTGAAGTCTTAATTAAGATTGTTGGTAAAGGCATTTTAGAAAGCAAAGGATTAATATTACAAACTCAAAGAGATTTAGTAAAGGTATCTTGTAAAGCAAAAGATTTACCAAAGGATGTTGAATTAGATGTTTCTAATGGACAAGCTGGGACAGTTTATACTTTTAAAGACCTAAAATTTGCTGAAGGAATTGAAGTTTTAGATGATTTATCAACTGTTATAGGATCAATAAGTGAAGAAGAAAAGGCTAAGGAAGAAGAAACAGAATAGAATTATAGATAAATAGAGTTGAATTTTAAATATTATGATCAACCATTTTAATTGAGCATTAGATGGTTGATTTTTTTGTTTTTTTAGAGCATATCATAGTAATTTATAATTATTATGAAAAGGGATCTTGTTTCAAAGATATATTTTAGGATAATTTTAATTATTGCAGTTAATATTATAGATTAGAAGGTAAAAGTGCTTGGCAAAGCATCCAAGTTTTTATATATGATGCAAAATATATAAAAGTGTTTTTATATTATGGATAAATATTGTATAATGTATAGGAGAAAAACACAGAGAGGGGATCAGAAAATGAATTATAAGGAAAAGTATAACGTGTGGATTAACTCTGACTTTATTAATGAGGAAACTAAGAATGAATTAAAGAGCATATCTGACGAAAAGGAGATTGAAGATAGATTTTACCAAGATTTAGATTTTGGGACTGGTGGATTAAGAGGGGTAATAGGTGCAGGAAGCAATAGAATGAATATATATACTGTTGCTCAATCTACTCAGGGATTTGCTAATTACTTAAATGATAATTTTAAAGATCCTTCAGTTGCAATTGCATATGATTCAAGAAATATGTCTAAGGAATTTGCAAAAGCAGCTGCACTTAACTTATGTGCAAATAATATAAAAGTATATTTATATGAAAGTTTAAGACCAACTCCTGTATTGTCTTTTACAGTTAGAGAGTTAAAATGTAATGGTGGTATAGTAATTACTGCATCACATAATCCGAAAATTTATAATGGATATAAAGTTTATGATGAATTTGGCGGCCAAGTAACAGATGAAAAAGCAAAAATGATAATTAACTCTGTTAAAGCGGTAGATGATTTCTCAAAGATTAAAAGCATAGATGAAAATGTTGCCTTAGAGAAAGGGCTATTAAAATATATTGGAGAAGATGTAGATAAGATCTACTATGAAAAAGTTAAGGGATTAACTATAAGGACAGATTTAGTTAAGGAAAAAGCTAGTAATTTAAATGTAATATATACTCCAATTCATGGTTCTGGTAATGTTCCAGTAAGAACCGTATTAAAAGAATTAGGCTATAGTAATGTTAAAGTTGTTAAGGAACAAGAAGCTCCAGATGGAAATTTCCCAACAGCATCGTATCCTAATCCAGAAAATCCGGATGTATTTGAATTAGCATTAAAGATGGCTAAAACAGAAAATCCAGATATAATTTTTGGAACTGATCCAGATTGCGATAGAATAGGTCTTGTAGTTAAAGATAGCACTGGAGAATACAAGGTATTAACTGGTAACCAAACAGGATTATTATTAACTAATTATATATTAAGTTCAATGAAAGAAACTAATAAATTGCCACAAAATGGTGTTGTAATTAAAACAATAGTAACAACAGAAGGTGCTAGAAGTATTGCTGAAGATTTTGATATTGAGCTTATGGATGTATTAACAGGATTTAAATACATTGGGGAAAAAATAAGAGAATTTGAAGATGCAGGAGATAGAAATTATATTTTCGGATTTGAAGAAAGCTATGGATATCTTGCTGGAAACTTTGTACGAGATAAAGATGCTGTTATTGCAGCAATGTTGGTATGTGAAATGTGCTTATATTATAAAGAACAAGGCAAGAGTCTTTATGATGCATTAATAGATTTATATGAAAAGTATGGATATTTTAAAGAAACTCTTGTATCATTAGAACTAAAAGGAAAAGAAGGTCAAGAGAAGATAGCAAACTGCATTGAAGCATTAAGAAATAATCCAGCAAGTGAAGTTAATGGTGTGAAAATCGTTACAAGATTAGATTACAAATTAAGTGTTGAGGAAAACACTGTAAATAACACTAAGGCTCCTATTGACTTACCTAAGTCAAATGTATTAAAGTACATTTTAGAGGATGGTTCATATTTTGTAGTAAGACCATCAGGAACAGAGCCAAAGATGAAAGTTTATTTAGCAGTTAAGAGCAACAGCTTAGACAATGCTGAGAAAGATATTGCTACATTTAAAGAAAAAGTAATGGAAATAATTAATTCACAATTAAGCTAAGTTTCCATAGGTAGAGAGCCAAAATCTCAGATTTTGTGTGAATCAGTTAAGCAGACAGCCAAATCTGTGATTTGATGATGGTCGCTTACTCTGTGAGTACTCAGCGAACGAATGTGAGTCGAGTTTCCTTATAAATTGCTATCATCTTTTGGTGATAGCAATTTCTTTAATTATGAAATCAAAAAGTGAATGTCTCCAAATTATTATTAATGAATACTTAAGCAATTGATAAAATTAATGTATACTGCACAATTAAGAAATAAATTCTTTTAAGAAATTTATAGAATTGTATTACTACAAATTTCCTGGGAAATCTGCTCAATAATTGTGCATTCTCAATTTTAGAATTATAAATTGATTAAGTATTGATAATGATAATTAAATATTTGACTTATTAGGTAAACATATTTACTAGATCTTTAGCATATAACTTAGACTTATTAGATGAACATATTTACTAAGTTACTATATAAAGTTCTAGAGTTGGATATCTATAAAGTGAGATTTAAACAAGAGGTGTAAAATGAGTAATTACAAGACAATGTATAAAGATAAATTAAGTAAGCTATTATTTTTAGAAATGAATAAAGAAGGGTTTAAAAGAAGCCTTAATATACCACAAGGTATTAACTTTAAGAATGATGATTTGTATTTACCTATAAGTTCGGATTATGTTGTATCCAATGTTAATGATGAAGTTAAATTAAGTAATCTGCCTATATATTACTTTGTGGAGGGTATATTTATTACTTTTGGAGCAGATAAAAATGTTAAATATAATGATGATTATGGAACAATTCTATCTTATATACCAGATGCAGAAGAATGTGTGAAGAGTCTTATTGCAGATAGAATAAAAAAAGATAGATTAGAAGATGCTTATCTTCTGCTAAAAGGTCTTTATAGGTATACAAGAGAAGAAGAAATTTTAACTAAACTTCTAGCGATAGGAGAGACAATAAGAGAAAAAGATTCTGGATTTTCGGAAATTTTATTAGAAGATATTGAAGAATTTAAGGAAAAGTTTGAAAAATCGCCAGAACCACATCTGTATAATGCATTAATACTTAAAGATGATGGTGATTATAAAGGTGCAGAAGTGGAAATAAATGAGTATATAAATAAGGGTGGTAAAAAAACGGATGAAATTGATAAGATAATAGGGGATATTACTAATATAAGTCACTTTGAGAAAGCGGTTGAATATTTAAAAGATGAACCTAAGAAAGCAATAGAATTGTTATTGCCACTAAGTGAAGAATTTAATGAAAATCCTTTAGTTTATTACTATCTAGGTGTTGGGTATAGAAGAATTGAAAACTATAATAAAGCTATTCATTACTTGAATAAAAGTCTTACTATAGAATCAGGAAGTCTTGAAACAGTTAATGAACTTGGAATGAATTATGCATGTATTGGTGAATATGAAGAAGCTATAAAATATTTTAGAAAAGCCTTTGAAGCTTCTAAGGAAGTTGAAATCTGTACTAATATAGTAATGTGCTATATAAACTTAGGAGACAAAGAGCAAGCAAAAATTCATTTAGAACTTGCAAAGAAAATAGCTCCAGAAGATGATATAGTAATAGAGATAGATCAAATGTTAAATAGAACTATAAAATAAACATGGCAATGTATATTTTTCAATTTTGAATTTTGGTTAACATAGTTTGTTATTTGTTATCAGACTTTAATTAATAATTGTAAATTCTATACGATATATTGCCTAAGATTTAGGAGATAAATATGTTTACAAAAATACTTGATTTTAATATTTTTAATAGGGATAAAAATGCGTTAATGAACTATATTGAAAATTTTGAAAAGGTAAATATAATATCTGGAAATCCAGAAGTTCTCTTTAATGGATTAAATAATCTTGAGCTTAAAAAGAATTTTAAAAGCGAGAGTTCAATTATTATACCAGATGGAGTTGGAACTGTTATTGCCTCAAAGATATTAAGAAAACCTGTTAAAGAAAAGATAGCAGGAATAGATATATTTAGAGAGATATTAATTAAAGCAAATTTAGAAGAAAGATCTATATATTTATTGGGCTCGAAAGAGGAAACTATTAAAAAATGTGTTGAAAATATAAAGAATGAGTTTCCTAAACTAAAGATATCTGGTTTTCATAATGGTTTTTTTGATTTAAATAATTGTAGTGATATAATTGAAGATGTAAAAAGTGGGAATCCATGGGCTGTTTTTGTTGCAATGGGTTCCCCAAGGCAAGAGATATTTATTGAAAAAATTATTGGAAATTCAAATGTGCATATTTTTATGGGTGTTGGTGGTGTTTTTGATATATTTGCAGGTGAGCTCAAAAGGGCACCCAAATGGATGATATCTATAGGCTTAGAATGGTTATACAGAGTTGCGAAAGAACCTTTTAGAATAAAGAGATTAATGGCTATTCCTAAGTTTTTATTGTTAGTATTAAAATATAGGAATAAGCAGATTAGTGTTTAATAGAAAAGCTGAACATTATAACACAGAAATAAATAGGTGATTAAATGAAACAAAAAAGTAGCTTAATAAAATCTACATTTGTAATAATGATAGTATCATTGATTAGTAGATTTTTAGGTTTTGCCAGAGACATGCTTATTGCTAAAAATTTTGGTGCTGGAATATATACTGATGCTTATAATATTGCAGTGTCTATACCAGAAACAATATTTACTTTAGTTGGACTTGCAATTTCAACTGCATTTTTACCAATGCTTAGTAAAGTTCGAGCTGAAAAGGGACAAAAAGAGATGTACGATTTTGCAAACAATATAATAAACATACTTTTTATTATATCATTCTTTCTTTTTGTCATAACAAGCCTTTTTTCGAAAGAAATAGTCCATATACTGGGGCCAGCTGAGGAAACAGGACTAATTGCAATAAAGTTATTAAGGATTACACTTGTGAATATATTATTTTTATCGGTTAATGCATGTTTTACCGCATTATTACAAGTAAATGAAGATTTTGTAATTCCGTCAATTTTAGGATTGTTTTTTAATTTGCCTATGATATTATATTTATTGTTGTTTAGGAATTATGATATTTTAGGATTGACCATTGCCAATGTAATAGGGAATTTTTTCAGAGTAGCAGTTCAGGTACCATCGTTGATTACACATGAGTATAAATATAAACTTTTTATAAACTTTAAAGATGATAGATTAAAGGCAATTATGGTATTGATTCTTCCAGTAATTATAGGAGCAGGAGCGAACTCGTTAAATATGGCCGTTGATCAGTATATTGCGTTGAAGCTGCCAGATGGTTCAGTCTCAGCTTTAAATTATGCGCAGAAGTTAATTGTTTTTATAAATGCAATTATAACAACATCAGTTACCAGCGTAGCATATCCTCTTATGGCTAATATGAGAAATAGAGGAGATGTGTCTGGGTTTTTAGAGATTTTAAAAAAATCAATTATATATTTATCTATATTATTAATTCCAATTAGTGTTGGAGTTATGATATTTAGTAGAGATATAATAACAATTGTATATGCTAGGGGCGAGTTTACTGGTTATGCAATAAATATTACAACACTTGCATTGTTAGGATACGGAGCGGGAATATTTTTTACAGGAGTAAGAGATATTTTGAATTCAACTTTATTCTCTAGCGGAAAAACAAAAGTAACAGCAATAAATGGTATAATTGGTGTTGTCATTAACATAATATTTAGCGTAACTTTATCTAAGTATATTGGGATTATGGGAATAGCATTAGCTTCAGTTATAGCTATGATAGTAACATCGGTACTCTTATTTATAAATATAATTAAATTAGAAAAAAACTTTAACATAACAGAGATATTAAAAAAAGTAAGTATAATAATAATGAATTCAATAATCATGGGAGCGGTACTTTTAACGTTATTAATTTACTTCAAAAATAAATTTAATTCAATTACAATCCTATTACTTGGAGTGAGTATTGGAGTAGCTATATATCTTGGTTTATGTTATTTATTCAAGGTTGAAGAACTAGTGGAAATAAAAGAATTAATTTTAAAAAAGATAAAAAGATAGGAGGATGGTATATGAAGATATTATTTATTGCCTGCTATTCACCATTGATAAATAATTCAGCAGCTATTGAAACTTTACAATATCTAAATAAGTTAAGTGAGATTAATGATAATGAAGTGCATCTTCTAACTGTTAATTTTCCTAAAGATTCAATATATTATGATGAAGTATTACGCTCTATGATGAATGATAAAATCAAAACGCATATTATTGATGGTGGACTTATCTTTAAAAAGTTTATGCCAAGAAATAGTGAAAGCTACAATAATTCGCCTTCAAAAATAGGAAATACTAATAGAAGAAAAGTATTACGGAAAATAAAAAATGCATTAGCAATACCAGATATGTATTATTCATGGGCAAGAAAAGCAGGAAAATATGGAATAGAGTTAATGGAGAAAGAAAAATTTGATGTTATATTTTCTATGCATGAGCCGCCATCTTCACATTTATGTGCTTATTATATAAAAAAGCAGTATCCAAGCGTACCATGGATTACTTACTGGAGTGATCCATGGCTTAAAGATTCAACAAGAGAAAAATCTTTTATTGTAAAAAAGGTTTTAGAAAAGAATATGGAAAGAGATATTGTTAATCTGGCAGATAAATTTATATTTGTGACTGATGCCAATAGAGATGAATATTTAAAAGATTATAATATTTTAGATAATAGTAAGACTTTTATATTAAATAGAGGTTTTGATGCGAAATTATACGATAAATTATTACATGAGAAAGCGCCTAAGCTGATAAAGAAAGATAAACTTAACATAATATATACAGGAGAAATATTTTCTAAGCTTAGAGATATAGGACCTTTTGTAAAAGCACTTGAAGAAATAAAAACAGAGAACTTAGAAATATATAATCAGTTAAATGTGTTGTTTTTTGGAAATATAGATGATATAGAAGCTAGGAAGAAACTTCAAAACTTGGAGATAGCGAATGTATCGCCTAGAATACCATTTGATGAGGCACTTAAATACATGTTAAATGGAGAGGTTTTACTCTTATTTGGTAATAAAAACTCAAAGCAAATACCAGCTAAGATTTATGACTATTTTGGGGCAAAGGGTAGGATATTTGTTATTTATGGGGATAAAGATGATCCGATTAAAAGAGTGGTAGAAAATCATAGAAAATGTGTTGTAACTGAGAATAATAGTAAAGAAATAAAAAATCATATCTATAAATTAATAGAAATTCATAAAAATAATGAGATATATTGTGAACCAGATGTTAATTATGAATGGAATTCAATTGTGGAAAGGCTAAACAATATATTAGAAGGAAGTGAATAAATGCACATAATGGTTATTCCATCTTGGTATTCATCTCCAAGAAACGAGGTTCATGGAAGCTTTTTTAAGGAACAGTTTAAAGCTCTTTCAAATAATGGAGAGAAGATTACTGTTGCATACAATGAAATTTGGCCTATTACTATGTTTGGAAAAATTCATGAAAAGAGAGGCATAAATTTTAATATAGAAGATAACCTTAGAACTTATAGATATAAAGATTATAATTATTTACCTAAAAGTCCATTAATGTTTAAGAGTTTCAATAAAAGAATGGATAAGATGTACCAAGAAATTGTTAAAAATGAAGGAAAGGTTGATATTATCCATGCTCATTCAGCTTTTTGGGGGGGAATAGCTGCTTTATATATAAGTAAGAAATATAATGTTCCATTAGTATTAACAGAACATTCATCTCTTAAGTATGCAAAGTATGCTAGAGAAAGTTATAAAAAATATATTTACAATGCTTATGAGAATTCGGATTATTTGATTGCAGTTGGGTCTGGATTAAAAAGAGAAATTCAAGAATATGTAAATAAACCTATCGAAGTTATTCACAATATGGTAGATTTGAATCTATTTTCTGTGGATGAAAATATTAAAAAGAGTGCTAATATAGATGAAGATTTTAAATTTTTTTCATGTGCTTTTCTTGAAGAAGGAAAGGGAATTGAATGTTTAATTAAAGCTTTTTCTAGAGTTTTCAAAAATGAAAATGTAAGCTTAAGAATTGGTGGAGACGGAACCCTTAAACCATCATTGGAATCACTTATTAAAGAATTGAATATTGAAAAGCAGGTAATACTTCTAGGAGCTTTATCGAGGGAGGAAGTTTCGAAGGAAATGAAGGAATGTGATGCATTTGCATTACCATCTGAACATGAGACATTTGGAGTTGTATACATTGAAGCGCTTGCATGTGGAAAGCCGGTAATTGGAGCTGATAATGGTGGCGCAGAAGATATTATAAAAGAAGATAATGGAATAATAGCTAAAAAGAATGATGTGGAGGATTTAGCCGAAGCATTAAGAAAAATAAAAGAAAATCATAAAATGTATGATAAATATAAAATTAGAGAACAAACAATTTTTAGCTATTCAGAAAAAGTATTAGTTGAAAAGCTAAAAGGAGTGTATAAAAAAGTATATGAGAGAAGCAATTAAAAATATATATGATTTCTTAGATAATAAATTTTATTTTAAGTTATTGTACTTATTCGTAAGCCTAACATTTGTAACTATGCTCAAAGATGTGCCAGGAATAAAAATTCTAAGCAATATAACAATAGCTTGGGGTATGCTTTTAATTTTATTCATGGTTATCGAAGGATATAAGAGAAGAAAAATTTATAAATTTGATATTCCATTGGCATTATTTATGATAGTGACTTTAATATTTAACATTTTTATCTATAGAAGTGTTAATAACATTAAAGATTGGATTGTTAATTTAATTATATTTGTGGTAATATTTACTGTTGATGTATTTAGAGCAAAAAAGAAGCTTATTAAAGAGCTGAACATAATTACTTATTCTTATGTAATCTTTATGATGGCTGCTTCTATTATATCACTGGCAATGAGATATTCGGGAATAAATATAGAAATCGGACAAGTGGTATTTGGAAGCACAAAGGGAGTCTTTGAAAATGAAAATGCTCTTTCTATAGCAACTTCATTATCTATAGTTATGTGTGTATATCTCAATTATATATCAAGAAGTCATAAGCTTAAGATGTTGTGGATGGGAAATATAATATTACAGGCAGTAACTATGATTGGTTCACATGGAAGAAGTGCATATTTGGTGATAATAGCTGTAATATATCTATCTATATTTATATACAGTAAAAATAAATATATTAGAGTGGCACTTGTTTTAGTACCAATACTTTTTTGTGGAGTATTTTTTGAAATGGTTAAAAGTCATTTGGAGGCTTTTACAACAGAGAGGAATATTATTTGGACTTCAGCATCTGTAGTAATAGAAAAAAATCCTTTGACTGGTGTAGGAAATAGTAATCTTATAGAAGCGGTTAGAAATGCAAGAATAGGAAGTTATTTACCTGGAATTGAACTTGGAGGGATGCATAATATATATGTGCAAATAGCCGCGGTAAATGGACTTATTTCGTTACTACTATTTCTTATGTTCATAGCAATGATCTTGGTGTTTATAATACAACATCTAGATAAGTTAAACAGAAGAGAAAAAAACCAGATGACAATAATAACATCAATTATAGCGGGGATTCTTGCAGTAAATTTATTTGAAAGTGTATTAATATACACAATAAGTTTTATTTCAATGATATTTTGGATATACTTAGGGTATCTAGTCTCGATTTTAGATAATAAAAATATTGATTAGGTTTAAGCAATAAGGAAGACAAAAAATACGATTATAGATAGGGGAATAACATTGTATGAAATTTTGTGATGAAACTATAAAACAATTTTTAGGTGAATTAGAATCAGATTTGCCAGCTCCAGGTGGCGGGAGTGTAGCGGGTCTTATTGCAGCATTATCTGGTGCATTGAATTCTATGGTTTATTCTCTGACAGTAGACAAAAAAGCATATATGAGTCTTCAAGAGGATGAAAAAGAAAGTATAATAAAATTTCAAAAGGAATCTAAAGAGTTCACTGTAAGGAGCTTAGAACTTATGGAAGAAGATAGAGAAAACTTTTTGAAGTTAATGGATTCTTATAAGTTGCCTAAAGATACTGAAGATGAAAAAGAAAAGAGAAAATTGGCTATAAAAGAGAATACTATAAAGTCTATGGAAGCGCCTTTAATTTTAGCTAGAGAAAGCTTAGAATTTTATAAGAACCTTAATGTTATGGCGAAGTATGGAAATAAGATGTTGCTATCAGATTTAGCAATTTCAGCAATTTTACTACATTGTGCTATAGAAAGTTCCATAATAAATGTTAAAGTAAATCTAAATGGGCTTAGGAATGAAGAATTTTTTGAGAAACTTGATAGTGAATTAGATAGTATCATAGAAAAATCAGCTAAAGAAAAAGAATTGATTACAGAAACAGTAAATAAAATAATTTATCCAAAGATGTAGCAATGCAAAAATGATTAATTATAATAAGAGATACTTACTAAGAATTCAATTAAAGTAAGTATCTCTTATGTACTTTTATTCTACTGGTTCTCCATCAAAATTTTCGTATTCGGGCCTATTTTTTGGATCGCCCACATTATCTTGGTTAGCATGAAGTCTTCTTCTTCTTACACCTTTTTGCATTGGATTGCTTGATCCTGGTTTGTGTGGTCCATCTTTACGTGGCATATGATACACCTCCTTTTTTTATATTTTGTGCTCATATGAGGTTTTGATACGTTTAATTTTTTGGTGATTAAGGGATTAATAAATGACTAAGGAATAATATTAACAAGTATTGAAAAAGATTGCATATATAATGTATAATATTTATTAACATAAGATATATATATTGAATATAAAAAATATGTGTAATTTTAAATTAATTATATATTGTTATTTGTTTTCTATATTATAGTCTTGGACTAATACTTAGCTTATAATAATATTGAATGTGATTTGTAGATAACAAATCTAAAGATTTAACTTATTAGCTAAACGTGTTTATAATTTTAGTAAGTTATGATATAAGTTTAAATTATATATTCTCAAACATATATAGATAAACCAATTATAAGCTATGTGCATAAGTTTAGGTCTAACTTAGTCTGTCTATATATTATAGTAATTTTAAGGAGGAATTAGCATTGGAAAACGCAAAATTTCCTATTGTGTTAAAGAAGAAAAATGGTGTAATGATAGGAGTTGCAATAATAGAGATAATTATAGGAATAATCTTTGGAGCGTTACAAGGAGGATTAAAAAGTGCTCCTATGTGGGTGCTTTTTTTTGCAGGAATAGTTACTGCACTTTCAGTTTTAGTGGAGTATAGTCAAGATATATTAATTAAAGAGGATGCAATAGAATTCTATAAAAACAATGATCTAATAAAATCGATTAAGTATAGTAATATAAAAGCTATTCTTATAGGTAAAGGAAATGAGCCTAAAAATAAGAGAAAAGATTTTTTTATAATTAGCTTTTATAAAAATGATAAGAAGAAGAATAAAAATTCTGCAGAGGACACGTACTTAATTAATCCTATGTCGTATAGTGCAGAGGATTTTAGAGTAATAAAAAATATTATTGTATCAAAAAATTCTTCTGTTAAAGTGAGCGAAGATGTAAGTAAATTCATGAAATAATAATTATATAAAATAGCGTTTTAGGAGATACTTTTGAAAAGTTCTCTAACCAGTAATAATAAGTAAATGACTATAGATTAAAAAATAAAAGTTAAAACATTTTAGTATGTAATTAAGATAAATTTAAAACAAACTAAAATGATATAACTTTTATAATTGAATATCTATAGTTATTCTTGTTGTGAAAGCATTTAAGTGAATTTAACCATTGTATATAGTACTGGAATTGTTACTATACCTTATGGCTGGATTTACTATTCCGTAGGTAAATCATTAAGTGATTTGAATTCATAACCTTCCTTTTGAAGTGTTTTAATAACTGATGATAATACCTTTGTATTTGTGTTTGAGACAGCATGCAGAAGCATTATGGAACCTGGATGGGCGCCCTTGCATATCTTCTCTACAGCATAACTTTCTGAAGGCTGGTTATTTACTAACCAATCTTTATAAGCGAAACTCCAGAATATAGTTTTATATCCTAAATCCTTTGTCATTGCTAATGATTTTTTTGAATACTTACCCATAGGTGGTCTAAAAAACTTAGGCATATCCTGACCAGTAAGTTCTTTAAAAGCATTCTCTACTCCAGTAAATTCTGCTTCAAATTTTTCTTTATCACGTATTTGAGCTATAGAAGGATGATGAACTGTGTGATTACCAACTACATGTCCTTCATCAACCATACGTTTTATTAGTTCTGGTTGAGTGTCTATGTATGGTTTGACAACAAAAAAGGCTGCAGGCACTTGGCATTCTTTTAATATATCTAAAATCTTTCCGGTATTACCATTTTCATATCCTTCATCAAAAGTAAGATATAGAACTTTTTTTGAGGTATCACCTAGGTAATAAGCAGAATTTTCTTTTAAGAAGCTGACAGATTCCTTCGGACCTTCTGCAACTTGATCTTTTCCTTTACCAACGTAATACCAGTTAAGTTCATCTTCATCACTAAAAGAAGAAAAAATATCTCTTATGTTATCAACATCTAAAATATCTCCAAACACACTATCTTCTTGAAAACATTCATTTGAATCGGTCTCATTATCACTTGCAGCAAGTGCAGGTTTTGGAGGAACAAGAGTAATTAGATTCATTACTAAAGAAAGAGCAATTAAAGATTTTATAGACTTATTCATTTTCTCACCTTCAATCTTAAAAATTTACATATTTAATTCAGATTTATTCAAGAAAAATATAAAGTGAATCTTAGTTGAACTTTATCTAGAGTCGTGCTATTGCTACCTTCCACTTAAAGAAGTGGTGATATTACAGTGGCTAGACATCAGATAAAATTCAATTGAAGACATTGAATAAATGCTTAACCAAGTATAGTATTTGAATATTGGGTAGGAATAACCGTGGTAAATTATATATAATTTTAGTCCAAAAGGAATACTTGCACATATGTCGCTTATTAGGTAAATCATATAATTATTTAAACGTAAGTTTATGGGGAATTAAATATTTATAATATAGATCTAATTAGTTTTTTTGCATTAATATGGTGCGGTATCTTTGTATATAATTTTTCTATAGTAATTGATTATTACAGATGTCTGAATACGCCTTTTGTGATAATATAAAGTTGAAATAAAAAAGGTTCTAGAGTATAATTTTTAAAGGTATATTAAAAGTTAAGGTATATTTTGAATATCTTTAAGTAAAAGTTCGATATAAGAAAGGAATGTACATAGATGAAATTAGGTATGGTAGGTTTACCGAACGTAGGTAAAAGTACGTTGTTTAATGCGATAACAAAAGCTGGAGCTGAATCAGCTAATTATCCATTCTGTACAATTGAGCCAAATGTTGGTGTCGTAAGTGTTCCAGATAAAAGATTAGACGTTTTAGAAAAAATGTATAATACAAAGAAAAAGGTATATACAGCAATAGAATTTTATGATATAGCAGGATTAGTTAAAGGAGCTTCAAAGGGTGAAGGTTTAGGAAATAAGTTTTTATCTCATATCAGAGAAGTTGCAGCAATCGTTCATGTTGTAAGATGTTTTGATGATGGAAATGTTGTTCACGTTGAAGGTTCTGTAGATCCTATAAGAGATATAGAAACTATAAATTTAGAATTAATATTTTCAGACTTAGAAGTTTTAGAGAGAAGAATGGAAAAATCTATAAAGCTTGCAAGATCTGGTGATAAGACCGCTAAATTTGAATATGGAGTAATGGAAAGAATTAAAGAACATTTAGAGGCAAACAAACCAGTTAGAACTTTAGAAGTTACTGATGAAGAAGAAGCTTTTATAAAGAGCTTATTCTTAATTACTTCAAAGCCAGTTTTATATGCTTGTAACATCTCTGAGGATGATGTTATGGAAGGTAATTTTGATAATGACTATGTTACAAAAGTTAAAGAATATGCGGTTAGTGAAAATTCAGAAGTTATGGTTGTAAGTGCTAAAATTGAAGAAGAGTTATCAGGTCTTGATGATGAAGAAAAAGCTGAAATGCTAGGTGAATATGGTTTAGATGAATCAGGATTAGATAAATTAATTGAAGCTAGCTACAAATTACTTGGCCTTATGAGTTTCTTAACAGCCGGAGTACAAGAAGTAAGAGCTTGGACAATTAAAAGAGGAACTAAGGCACCAGCAGCGGCAGGTAAGATTCACTCTGATATCGAAAGAGGATTCATAAGAGCAGAAGTAGTTTCTTATAATGATTTAGTTGAATGTGGTTCAGAAGCTGCAGCTAAGGAAAAAGGTAAGTTTAGACTAGAAGGAAAAGATTATATAATGCAAGATGGAGATGTTGTTAATTTTAGATTTAATGTATAATTATCTAAAAAATAATGTTTGCAGTGCTAAAAAAGAGCAGGATTAAGATCTTGCTCTTTTTAGCAATAAGGAAAGTATAAAAAGATTTGGGCTGCAAATACACTTGTTTCAGTGCTTTAAGTAGTATGAGTGCATTTAAATACCGCTAATTTGATTTTTTATAAGAAGGATTTATAAGGCACGAAGGACTTAAACTAGATAGAATTTGAATTAAAATTGTTTAATATTCAAAATAAGGATATGGGAATATTTAAAGGCAGAAAATTTAATTCTATTTATATTGAGAATTTTAATCTAGAAATTTACTGATTTAAAATGTAAAAGTTTTAATATATTTATGAATATATAGTTACAATTTAATGAATGTTAGTCAAAAAGTAGATTTTTATATCAAAGTTTGTTAAAATAGAGGACAAGTATGAATTGATTATAAAAGTAAGGTGTGATTTATTCGTGAAGAAATCAGTTATAGAGTATATAAGCGATTTTAAAAATAGCAAATATTTTACGTACATAAATGATTTGAAAAAAAGTAAGTATTTTAAATACATAAGCGACTTCAAGAAAGACAGATATTTTACTCCACCTGTAATTGTAGTAATTTGCCTGAGCGCGGTTATGATAACTAATGTAATCTCTAAATCTAGAATTGAGTCATCAAAAGATAAGCTTACTATTGCAGCTAATAGTGCTGAAGAGGATTTTTATAATGATAAGTATGATGCTGCAATTGAAGAATATAATAAGTATCAAGAACAAGAAAAAGATGAATGGCCAATATGGAATTTAAAAATTGCAGAAATTTATTCTGTAAAAGGAGATTTCGCAGATTCGAATGAACTTCTTACAAAAGTTTATTTAGCTAGAAACAAGATAGTTGATGGTAAGAAGCAAAAAAATATAGATAATTTTGAGTCTAAAGATAGAGAACTTACAAATTATATAGTGTTTACGTCTTTTATGAACGGAGATTATGATAAGGCTTTGCAATATGGTGAATTGTTTTTGATGGATTATCCAACAGATAAGAGTTTGTTAAAAACAATGTTTACTATTTATATGGCAAATGACAAGAAAGATAAAATGAAAGAAATAATTGATAATTATCCAAGAGATGATGAAAATGCATCTGATCTGGCAGATTTAGCTAGAATGAATATGATGATGAATAATTTAGATGAAGGGCTTTTATTATTAAAAGATGCATGGCATAAAGATAAAAATGAAGTTAAAGTTTTTGATGTAATAACGCAAATTGCAGAATATAATAAGAATGACATTTTAAATAAGATTACAGCACTTGAGAAAAAAGATTCAGGTGAACTTGCATATAAGATGTGGCAGGCAGAGATTTACTCTAAAGATAAAGATTCTGCTGAAAAGGCTAATAATTTAATTAGTGAATTAGAAGATAAGGATGTTGGAAGTATAAATTTAGCACTTATTAAATCTAATACATATCAGAATTTAGGTGAATCAGAAAAAGCTAGAGATGTTTTAAATGAGATTATAAAGAACGATCCAAACTCATTTATAGGATATCACGCAATGTCATTGGAAGATTATAGTGATGAAAATTATGATGATGCACTTAAGAATTGTGAAAAGAGTATATCTCTAAACAAAGACTATGCAGATAACTATGGATTCTTGATGCCGGAGATAATGGAAAAACAAGATAAGAGTGAAAATGCAGAGCCGTATTTTAGAACTGCTTTATATAAGGAACCTTTTAATTATAATATATTAATTAAATTAGCAGAGTATTATGGAAATACAGTTAAGGATAGTTCTAGAGCATTATATTATTATACCTTAGCATCTAAAATGAATCCTAATGATGCAGAAGTATATTATAATATGGCATTAATTAAAGTAGCAAATCAAAGACAAGACGAAGCTATAGATTTATTGAAAAAAAGTATAGCAATAAATTCGAAAGAAATTAAATATCATAGGGCGCTAGGAACTGTGTATTTAAATAAAGAAAAAGGTGAGGATGCTCTTAAGGAAATAAGAGCGGCATATGCTATTGATAAAAATGATATACTAACGCTAAATAATGCTGGATGTTATTATGTAGCTATAGAAGGAGATTTAAGCAGAGGGCTAGTTAATTTTAAGGCAGCATATGATGGCATAAATGATAAAACAAGCGAAGAGGATAAAGATACAATAAGCGAAAATTATAATAGAGTAAGGAATTTATCTGATGCATATAATAAAAGAAACGGGGCAACATTAAAAATACCAGATTTAAAATTATTTTATTAAGATAATTATTTATATAATATAAACTTGTAAACAAGTATAAAATAGTCATTTGATAGGGGGAGAGTAGTATGTATCCAATTAAGTTTGAAAACCTATATTACGAGAGAATATGGGGTGGAAAGCACCTAGAGAAATTTAGAAATAATGTTCCAGAAGGTGTAATAGGAGAAAGTTGGGATATAGCTTGTCATAAAAATGGGACTGGTAAAGTAGAAAATGGAGAATTAAAAGGTAAAACATTTGATGAAATAATAAATCTATATGGAGAAAAACTTTTAGGTACTGAAATAAGTACTAAAGAATTTCCACTTTTAATTAAACTAATAACAGCAGAAGATAAACTTTCGGTCCAAGTCCATCCTGATGATGAGTATGCAAATAAGGTTGAAAAAGATTCTGGAAAAACAGAAGCTTGGTATGTAGTGGATGCAGAAGAAAATGCTTCATTAATAGTGGGAACAAAAGATTGCGATAAGGAAAAATTTAAAAAAGCAATAGAAGAAGGGGAATTAGATAAGTACTTAAATAAGATTCCAGTTAAAAAGGGCGACTTTTTCTTTGTGCAAAGTGGATTAGTTCATGCTATATGTGAAGGGGTATTAATTGCTGAAATTCAACAAAATAGTGACACCACATATAGAGTTTACGATTATAATAGAGGTCGTGAAATTCATGTAGAAAAGGCATTAGATGTAATAGATTTTTCTCTTAAAGGGGAGAATTCAAAAGGAATTCTAATTGAAAGAGATGGATATGATAAATCATATCTTTGTTTAGATGAATATTTTACAATACAAAAATATAAAATTACTACATCTGTAAAAGAAACGAGTGATGAGGGAAGATTTTATTTATTTACATGTGTTGAAGGTAATGGTGTAATTAAATATAGTGGTGGAGAAGAAAAAATGCTTATGGGAGATAGTATCTTCATTCCAGCAACTCTTGGAGATTACGAATTAGTTGGTAATTTTACAGTATTAAAGAGCTATGTACCAAACATAGAAAATGAAGAAAAAAGCATAATGAGTGTAATAGAGAAATAATAATAAAGATTAAGGGGGAACTATTAAGTTGCTCCTTAATTGTTTGATTAACTTGTAAAATAAGAATTTGATTAAGGAATAGTCATTATAATTTATATATTGAAATAATAAATTGTGTTTAGAATCTTATAAGCATTAAAATTGGACAAAGTATTATTTATCTTAGAAATAGAGAGCAAAGTGAATTTTGGTGAGAGTAAAGAGAAATATAGTGAATTTATTAAAAAATTAATAATTTTTTAATATGAAATAAGACCTAATAGGTTTAAAATATATTAATATGGTTAAAAAAGTAAATAAGTAAACAAAAAAGAAAGAGAGTGAAAATTAAGTGGGATTGGATATTTTATTTATAATCAAAGCTATAATAATAGCAATAGTTGAAGGATTAACAGAATTTATTCCGGTGTCATCAACTGGACATATGATACTGGCGTCAAGCATCATTAATTTTAAGGGTGACTTTGTTAAAATGTATGAGGTTGTAATTCAATTAGGTGCAATATTGGCAGTTGTTGTTTTATATTGGAAGAAGATAAAAGACAGCGTAATTGAATTTTTCAGATATATATTTACAAAAGGAAAAGAAGGTAAAACAGGTTTTAACTTTGGTATAAATGTAATAGTAGGATGCATACCAATGCTGATAATAGGATTATTATTTTATAAAAAGATAAAAAGTTTATTTAATGCTGAAGCTGTTGTTATAGGATTTATAGTTGGAGGTATTCTATTAATAATAATTGAAAACATGTTTAGAAAAAGTAGCAAACATGCAACAAAGAGTCTAGATAGTATAACTCCAATGCAAGCTCTAAAGGTAGGCGTATTCCAAGTACTTTCAGTATGGCCAGGAATGTCAAGGAGTGCATCGACTATTATGGGAGGATGGATTGCAGGTCTTTCAACACCAATAGCTGCTGAATTTTCATTCTTTTTAGCTATTCCAGCCATGATAGGAGCATCTGCAAAAGACCTTATGGAATTTGATTATTCAGGAATGAATTTGACTTCATGGATATCATTAGTAGTAGGCTTTATTGTGGCATTTGTAGTGTCAGTCGTTGTTATGGATAAATTTGTTTCTTATTTGAAGAAAAGACCAATGCGTGTATTTGCAGTTTATAGAATAGGTGCAGGTATAGTATTTGGAATACTTATGTTCTTTGGTTTTTTAAATTTTACATTATAAAAATAAAGAGTTGGATTAGCTTTATGCTAATTCAACTTTTTTTATAAAAAAGAGTTAAATTTAAATTATAAAACAAATAAGTGTATTTAAATAGTAAATTTATATTTATCATTTAAATACGTTAAGAGTTTAATTAGGACTAATAATGTAGAAACGCAATTAAGTATATATGTTAAAAAGAAACGTAGATAACAATAACACTTAAGATTAATTATTATAAGAAGTTAATTGTAATATAATGGTTAATAATTTGCGGAATTTATTAATAAAAATAGAAATAACACTTCTAAATATTAATTTATAAAATATAATACTTAATGTAAGTTTGGGTATAGTAATTAATGTAGTTAAAATTCAAAATAGTCTTTCTTTATAATAAGTTTGGATTAAAATTCCTAGGAATAATAATGAAGATATAAGAGAAACGACTAAATATTAAAATTAAAAATTTCAATTCTTATTTAAAGAATGAATATATTGTAAATTAATACTTTTCATAAATTAAAGTTTGTGATATTATTAAGTAAATAGTCAGAAAATAATGATAATTTAATCGGAACAATAATTTCCAATGAAGATTATGGTATAGGGGGATTAGAAGATGTCCAAAGATATTAAAAAGATAGCTCTATTAACTGGAGGAGGAGATTGCCCAGGCTTAAATGCAGTAATAAGTGCAGTAACGAAATCAGCAATTTTAAATTATGGATATGAAGTTATTGGATATAAATTCGGTTACAGAGGATTATATAACAATGATTTTATTTCATTAGATTTAGGAGCTGTATCAGGCCTTATATCAAGAGGAGGAACAATTCTTTATAGTTCAAATAAAGATAATTTGTTTGATTACTCAGTAGAAGAAAATGGTCAAATAGTAAAAAAAGATGTATCAGATGTAGCAGTTGAGAATTTAAAAAAAGAGGGTGTAGACGTTTTAGTTGTAATTGGTGGAGATGGAACATTAACATCAGCTAGAGATTTTTCAAGAAAAGGAGTAAATGTTATTGGCGTTCCAAAGACTATAGATAATGATTTAGGGTCAACTGATGTAACGTTTGGCTTTAATACAGCTATAGGTATAGCAACGGAAGCATTAGATAGACTGCATACAACTGCAGAATCTCATCATAGAATTATGATTCTAGAAGTTATGGGAAGGAATGCAGGTTTTATAGCATTGGAATCAGGAATAGCTGGTTCAGCAGATGTTATACTACTACCTGAAATTCCATATGATATAAATAAAGTTGTAGAAAAAATTGAAGATAGAAAAAAACATGGAAAGTTATTCACTATAATTGTTGTAGCAGAAGGTGCAAAACCTAAGAACGGCAATGTTATAGTATCTAAGATAGTTGAAGATAGTCCAGATCCAATTAGACTTGGTGGTATTGGAAATAAGATAGCTGAAGATTTGGAAAAGTTAGTTAAGGATAGAGAAGTTAGATGTACAGTTCTTGGTCATATTCAAAGAGGTGGAACTACATCAACATATGATAGAATATTATCAACAAGATATGGTGTTGAAGCAATAGAGCTTATCAATAAAGGTAAGTTCGGAAGCATGGTATGCTTAAAAGGTAATGAAATTACTTATGATAGTTTAGAAAATGTCATTGGTAATAACAAGAAAGTAGATCAAGATGGAGAGTTAGTAGCTGTAGCTAAGAGAATAGGGATATCATTTGCCGATTAGTTAACTTAATATGAGTACCAAATTATACTAGTGATTTAGTACTCATAAGATACCTAATGACATTTAGTAGTATTTTTAGAAAGCGGTGGGTATTATGAAAGAAATAAAAAGATATTTAGAGTCTAGAATAGGAACATATTCATTTTTCTTTGAGGATTTAGAAAGTGGTTTTAGTTATGGATACAATGAAAATGTTCAAATGACAAGTGCAGGGTGTATGAAATTGCCGATAGCAGTATCTATAATAAAGCATGTTCAAGAAGGGAACAGTACATTTTTAGATAAAATAAAAATTGAAGAAGAAGATAAAGTTTATGGAACAGGAATACTCCATGAATTTGATAATAGAGAATATACTATATTTGAATTGTTAGTTGCAATGCTTATACAAAGTGATAATACGGCAGCAAATAAGCTCATAGATATAGTTGGTATAGATAAGATAAATGACGATATAGAAGCACAAGGATTGAAAAATACTAAATTAAATAGAAAAACTTCAGATGAAAGAGCTGTAAGTAATGGAATTGAAAATATAACAAGTGCTTTAGATCTATCAAAGATATGGAAACACTTATATAATTCAAGCTTTTTAGATGAGAAAAATAGCAAAATGCTTATGGATATATTACAAAGACAACAAATGAAAAACAAATTAGCACTTTATATACCTGATGATTTAAAATATGAAATATCAAGCAAGACAGGCGATAAGGCTAGCGTTGAAAACGATACAGCTCTGATTCATTCACCAAAAGGATCTTTTACATTTACTGTTCTTTCAATGGGAATTCCTAATAGTGTTTACGGAACAGTTACCCTTGCTAAATGTGGAAAAATGATGTGGGATAACATAATGAACAACTTTTAGAGACATAATTAATAACTCCTAGAAAACTAGGAGTTATTTTTATAACCTAATTAAAATTTAAACTAAATTTAGCTGAAATTTGTATAAAATAATTTTTATTGACACAGCCTAAAAGAAATGGTATTCTTACACAAAGAATAACCTTTAATTTGATTCAGAGAAATCAATAAGGAAGTTATATAATACCAATAATCTAGGATTATTATGCCTTCCTTTATATTAAGGAAGGTTTTTTATTATATAGTATTATATAATTTTTCCCTTTAAATTAACACAGAGAGGTTAAGAAGGAGTGATAATAAAATGATAAAAGATATTAAACATCTAATAGAGCCTATGGATTTTACGGTAGAGGAATTAGATGAAATATTCAATTTAGCACATCAAATAATCGCACATCCAAAGGAATTTTCTCATATTTGTGACGGGAAAATTTTAGCTACATTATTTTATGAACCAAGTACGAGAACAAGATTGAGCTTTGAAGCTGCAATGATGAGACTTGGTGGTAAAATTCTTGGATTTTCAGAGCCGAATTCAACATCAATTTCTAAAGGAGAAACTTTAGCTGATACAATTAAAATGGTATCAATATATTCAGATATAATAACAATGAGACATCCAAAAGAAGGTGCAGCAAAAGTTGCAAGTATCTATTCTAACGTTCCAATAATTAATGCTGGTGATGGTGGACATCAACATCCAACTCAAACTTTAGCAGATTTACTTACGATTACAAGTTTGAAAAGCGGTTTAAATAACCACAGGATCGGAATTTGTGGTGATTTAAAATTTGGAAGGACAGTACATTCTCTTATAAAAGCAATGTCTAGATACAATAACAATAAATTTGTGTTAATATCACCAAAAGAATTAGCAATACCACAATATATAAGAGAAGAAATATTAGAGAAGAATAATATTGAATATATAGAAGTAGAAAAATTAGAAGATGTAATTGATAAGTTAGATATTCTATACATGACAAGAGTTCAAAAAGAAAGATTCTTTAATGAAGAAGAGTATTTAAGACTAAGAGATAGTTATATATTAGATAGAGCGAAAATGGATCTAGCTAAAGACGATATGATAGTAATGCACCCGCTGCCAAGAGTAAATGAAATTGCTTATGAGGTAGATGAAGATAGAAGAGCTTCATACTTTAAGCAAGCTGAATACGGTATGTATGTAAGAATGGCGTTAATGATTAAGCTTTTGGGGGTGATGTAAGATGCTTGAAATAACAAGTATTAGGAATGGAATAGTAATTGATCATATCCAAGCTGGAGTTGGAGTTAAGATATTTAAGTACTTAAAACTAGACACTAATGATTGTAGTGTTGCTTTGATAATTAACGCAGATAGTAAGAAGCTTGGAAAGAAAGATATAATTAAGATAGAAAACTGCTTTGAACTTGACTATACTGTTTTAGGTCTACTTTCACCTACAATAACAATTTGTGAAGTAAAAGATGAAATAATAATAAATAAAGTTAAGCCAACGCTACCTAATAAGGTGGAAAATATAATTAAGTGTAAAAATCCAAGTTGCATAACTAGTCAGGAAGAATATGTACCTCATTCTTTTATTTTAGTAGATAAAGAGAATGGAAGATATAGATGTGAATATTGCGATGAGATAACAAAGCTTTCAGAAATTTAGAATAATTAAGAGGTGTTATATGGAACTGTTAATTAAAAACGCGAGGATAGTAGATGTAACCCAAGATTTTATAGGCGACATCTATATTAAGGACGGAATAATTGAAGAAATAGGGCAAAAGATCTTTAAGAAAGATGTAGAAACCATTGAGTGTGAAGGAAAGATTTTAATGCCATCATTTATAGATACACATGCACATTTTAGAGATCCAGGTCTTACATGGAAGGAAGATATTGAGACAGGATCTAGGGCAGCACTAAAAGGTGGATACACAGGAGTTTGCCTTATGGCAAATACAAATCCTATATGTTCATCAAAAAAGGTTCTAGAATACGTAAGAAATAAATCTAAAGAAATTAATTTAATAGATATTCATCAATGTTTATCAGTAACAAAGGATTTTGACGGAGTGACATTAACTCATTTAGAAGAGCTTTCAGGTGATAAGGAAATTAAAGCAATTTCAGATGATGGAGTTGGGATATCGAACTCCAATACAATGCTTGAAGCGATGGAAATTGCGAAGAAGAATAACTGGGTTATAATGTCTCATGCTGAAAGTCCTGAATTCTCCAAAGTTGATATGAGGATAGCTGAGAATATGATGACAATAAGAGATGTAGAATTAGCTAAACTAAGTAAAGCTAGATTACACATGTGCCATGTCAGCACAAAGGAAGCTATAAAATGTATAATTGATGGAAAAGTGAGTGGCGCAAATATAACACTAGAAGTTACTCCTCACCATATTGGTTTAACAAGAGATATAAATGATTACAGAGTAAATCCTCCAATTAGAGAAAAAGAGGATGTAGAGGCAATAATAAATGCCATAAAATTAGGTATGGTTGATACAATAGGAACGGATCATGCTCCACATACAGCGGATGAGAAGATGAAAGGTTCGCCTGGAATGGTTGGAATAGAGACCGCATTTTCAATATGTTATACGAAATTAGTGAAAGAGAACAATGTTTCACTAAATAAATTAAGTGAGCTTATGTCATATAATCCTGCAAAGCTCCTAGGAATGAATAAAGGAAAAATTAGCATCGGAGTCGAAGGGGATTTAGTTTTAGTTGATATTAATAAATGCCTAAAAGTGAATCCAGAAGAATTTGCATCAAAGGGACGGAATACGCCATTTACATGTATGGAATTCTACGGTGAAATTCTTATGACAATAAAGGGTGGAGAAATTAAGTATACACATATGAAATGTGCGCGAAGCGCAATAGGGAACATTTCACATTAGAAAAAGCACGAAGCACAATTAAGAACAGTCCACATTAGAAAAAAGCACAAACATATGAAATATGAGAGAATCGTAATAAAGAATTTTTGGGTGAATTAAGAACATTTCATATCAAAAAAAGCGTACAGCTAGATAGAGAATTTTTAGGCGCAACTATTATTATAAATTAGGAAGCGGACACGTGTAAAATAAGAGTGGCTTAAATAATATCATAAGTAGAAAATGGAGAACATAATTAAGAAAATTATAAGATATGAGTTCCTAAAGGAATTAATTGTGAATTCTGACTGTGGACTGAATAGGGTTGGAGGAAGATTTGAAATGACAAATTACATAATTGATAAATTATACAATAGAGTTGAAGAAAGAGGAGTGGTTTGTGTAGGGTTGGATACTGCATTAAGCTATATTCCAGATCATATAAAAGAGGGTAGAACTGACAGTGAAGCTATCTTTGAATTCAATAAACAAATAATAGATGCGACGTGGGATGTATCAGCATGCTTTAAGGTGCAGATTGCTTACTATGAAGCGTTAGGACTTGAAGGATTAATTGCCTATAAGAAAACGCTAGACTACCTAAGAGATAAAGGCGAAATTATAATAGCTGATATTAAAAGAGGGGATATAGCAGCTACAGCAACAATGTATGCAAAGGCTCATTTTGATGGGGATTTTGAAGCTGATTTTATAACACTTAGTCCATATATGGGAATGGATAGTATTGAACCATATCTACCTTATTTAGAAAAGGGAAGTAAAGGTGTGTTTAGCTTAGTTAGAACTTCAAATCCAGGTGCAGAAGATATTGAGTATCTAGATACTACTGGAGATAAGAAAGTTTACGAAGTTGTAGCAGATAAAATTACTGAAATGGGAAAAAATTATACTGGAAGTTGTGGATATACAGCAATTGGCGGTGTTATAGGATGTACGCACGTTGAAGAAGGAAAGAAAATAAGATCAAATTATAGCAATATGTTTTTCTTAATACCTGGATATGGTGCACAAGGCGGGAAAGCTGAAGATGTTGCACTATATTTAAACAATGGAAATGGTGGGGTTGTAAATTCTTCAAGGGGAATACTACTTGCTTACAAAAAAGAAAATAGAGAAAAAGAGTTTGCTTTATGCGCTAGAGAAGAGGCTATAAAGATGAGGGATGCAATAAGGGAAGCAGTGAAGAACGTATAAATTTTACATTAAAGATAACTTAAGGAGGCAGGGTTATGGCTATAACTTACAGAAATGCAAAGGTAGTTTCAAATAAAGAAATCTCGAAAGATATATATAAATTAGTAGTAGAAGATGATGCAGAAATAAAGGCAGGACAATTTTATATGTTAAAGCTAAATGGTGCAACATTTCTGCCAAGACCAATAAGTATATGTGAAAAATCTGAGAATAAACTAACATTTTTATATGCTGTAGTAGGAAATGGAACTAAAGAGTTTACTAAGCTTAAAGAAGATGATGAAATAAGCTTAACAGGGCCTCTTGGAAATGGGTTTGATTTAGAGAAAGAATATAACAAGGTAGCACTGGTTTCAGGGGGAATTGGAACAGCACCAATGCTTGAACTAGCAAAGAAATTAAGAAAGAAAAATCCAGATCAAAAGATAGATCTTTATGCAGGATTCAGAGATGATGTTTACTTAATAGATGAGTTAAAGGAATACGTAAATGAAGTTTATATATCTACAAACACTGGAAAAAATGGGCATAAAGGATTTATTACCGAAATTTTAAAACCAGAAGACTACGATACCGTGTTATGCTGCGGACCAGAGATTATGATGAAAAAAGTTATAGATATGTGCAAAGAAAAGAATGTGGCTGTTTATGTATCTATGGAAAAGCATATGGCATGTGGAGTGGGTGCATGTTTAGTATGTACTTGTAGAACAAAAGATGGACATAAGAGAACGTGTAAAGATGGTCCAATATTTGATGGATACTATGTTGAACTATAATAACCAAAGGAGAAGAAGAATATGATGAAAGTAACTATTAATAATGTAGAATTTAAAAATCCTGTAATAGCAGCATCGGGAACCTTTGGTTTTGGTGAAGAATTTAATAATTTTTATGATGTTGGAATTCTTGGTGGAATATCTTCAAAAGGGCTTACAATAAACCCAAAGCAAGGAAATGAAGGGATAAGAGTATATGAAACACCATCAGGAATGATGAATTCAGTAGGATTACAAAATCCAGGAATAGATGCATTTATAGAAAATGAGCTTCCGAAAATGAGGAAGTACGGAACTAATGTTATAGCAAATATTGGGGGAGGATGCTTGGAAGACTATGAAGCTGCTGTAAGAAAAATTGATAGCAGTGATGTTGACATGATTGAACTTAATATTTCCTGCCCAAATGTAAAACATGGTGGTATGGCTTTTGGGATTAAGTCAAAAGTAGCATATGATGTGGTTAGAGAAATTAAAGCCATGACTAAGAAGCCGTTGATGGTTAAATTATCTCCTAATGCAGAAGATATAGTAGATATGGCTGTAAAGTGCCAGGAAGCAGGAGCGGACTCTATATCATTAATAAATACCTTAAAAGGGATGGCTATAGATGTATATAAAAGAAAGCCGGTATTTAATAATATAACTGCAGGTCTTTCAGGGCCGGCTGTAAAACCAATTGCTCTTAGAATGGTTTATGAAGTGGCTAAGGCTGTAGATATTCCAGTAATAGGACTTGGAGGAATATCAAGTGGTAAAGATGCCGTAGAATTTATGATGGCAGGAGCTAGCGCAGTACAGATAGGAACGATTAATTTTGTAAATCCTATGGCTGGGAAAGAAATAGTTGAAGAAATGGAAAGTTTCTTGAAGGAACAAGGAATTAAGGATATTAACGAGATTATAGGAATAATATAAATTGATCATAAATCCTAATTCCTAATAATGAAAATAAGCAACTGATAAGTGAATATTAATAATTACAAAGTAGATATTGGAGGAATTTTAAATGAAGGCATATAAGAAAGAATTTATCAATTTTATGATAGAATGTGGAGTACTTACATTTGGAGATTTTGTTACTAAGAGTGGAAGAAAGACTCCGTTCTTTGTTAATACAGGTAACTATCAAACAGGAAGCCAGTTAAGAAGACTTGGAGAATTTTATGCAGAGGCAATAAAAGAAAACTTTGCAGATGATTATGATGTATTATTTGGGCCTGCATACAAAGGAATTCCTCTAAGCGTTACAACATCTATTGCTTTGTCTAGCTCATTTGATATTGATGTAAGATATTGTTCAAATAGAAAAGAAGTAAAAGATCATGGAGATACAGGAATTCTTTTAGGAAGTAAACTAAATGATGGAGATAAAGTACTAATAGTTGAAGATGTTACAACAGCAGGAACATCAATTTACGAAACTATGCCTATCTTAAAAAGCCAAGCAGATGTTAATGTTAAAGGTCTTATAATATCGGTAGATAGAATGGAAAGAGGGCAAGGTGAACAATCAGCCTTAACTGAAATCAGAGAAAAATTCGGATTTAAAACTTGTGCCATAGTTACAATGGCGGAAGTTATAGAATATTTATACAATAAAGAGATTAACGGAACTATACTTATAACAGACGAAGTTAAAGGTAGAATTGACGAATATTACAAACAATATGGTGCAAAATAAAAGTATTAAGAACAACTCAACGTGAAGCAATGAACAGCCGAAAGAGAATACATATATGTTTCTCAGGACTGTGAAAAATTTCGCTTAGCATATCTAAACGCGAAGTTGCACCCAAGTCTGCATGCTCCTGCGACAAGCCCATGACAAGCAGACTTGGAACAACTTCCCGTTAATATATGCAGCAGCTTATTTTTCAATGCCTGTTCCGCATATATGTATTCTCTTTCTTTGTTTTATTATCACTTTAGTTCTTTTAGTAACACTTAATATAGAAAAAGAGAATATATATTTTATAAAAAGTTACAATATAGTTAAAATAAAGGTATTGTAACAACAGAAATATAAAAATACTTGCCTAAATATGCTTTACTTTAAATTTAAGATAAACAAAGAAATGAAATATATGTTTTTGAGGAGTGTTCATAAGAAGATTTTGCTGGAAGTAATTCTTAGAATATAAGTTGTTCCAAATGTGCTAGTTCAAAGCGTAGCCTTTGAAGCAAGCACTTTGGGTGCAACTTATATTGTTTGAATTACCCAGTAAAATCTTCAGAGAACCGGAGCAAACACATATATTCCATTTCGGTTGTTTAGCAGGAAATTTAAATGTTCATAAGACTGCAAGTGTTTTTATATTTCGGTTATTCATTGCGTTACATTAAGTTATAAACAAAATACAGTTGTAAGGAGGAAATATGAATATTTTAATTACTAACGACGATGGAATAAATGCACCAGGAATAATTGCTTTAGCAAAGGAAATTTCTAAGGAGCATAAGGTTACAATTGTTGCGCCCAAGGATCAAAAAAGTGCGTCTAGTCATTCAATATCTATTCATAGTCCGATTAAAATTAAAGAAGAATTCATTGAAGGCTTAGATTGTAAGGCTTATAGTGTTTCAGGAACGCCTGCTGATTGTACTCAAGTTGGGTTATCCTTTTTGAAAGAGAATATAGAACTTGTAATATCTGGCATAAATAAGGGGCCAAATGTAGGAACTGATATTTTATACTCAGGTACGGTATCGGCAGCAATAGAAGGAACTATATATGGAATTCCATCAATTGCGGTTTCAATGGATGTTGAATATGGGAAAGATAATGAGGATTATTCTAAGGCTGTTAAATGGGCGATAAAAGTTTTAAATATAGCAAAGGAAGAATACTTAAAAAGTGATGTGGTATTAAATCTTAATATTCCAAATTTTAATGAAAGAGATATAAAGGGCATCAAAGTCTGTAAGATTGGAAGGTCCACATATAAAACAGAATATATACTTTTAGAAAGTAATGAAGAAGGTGACTTGTATACAACAAAAGGAACAAGAAATGCTATAGAGGAAGAAGAAAGTGATTTATATTATCTATCTCAAGGATATGTTACATTAACACCGCTTCATTTTGATTTTACTAATTTTGCAATATTAAGTGATGTTACGAAAATATTTGAAAAATAAAAGGCTTGTCATATGCGTGGCAAGCCTTTTTTACTACTTATTTATAAGATTATCAATATGAACAGTAGTATAATCATTATCTTTAAGTGCCTTTACTATTTGTTGCAAAGGTGAACGTGTATCATAATTCACGTTAAGTTTGTTTCCATTTAGGTTAAAGTTTATATAATCTATTTCTATAGATGGATGATAATAAAAGCTATTAAGCGTATCATCATCTCCTTCATTAATCGTATTTACCATACGAGTCGTATCTGTTGATGGATCAGCTATACGACCTAATGGAGTTGGAACAAATAAGTGAGAATCATCTGGCTTATATATGTTCTTTTTTGTATAATCATATGGCTCGTATATGAACTGAAAATATTCACTAATTATTTTCTTTTGTTGCTCAGTATCTCTGTAATGAGGGCTTTCGTAATACGAGATAGGAATATTTAGAGCACTTGCAGTATCTATACCTTTTTCTATCACTGCTCTAGTCTCAGCTTCTGTACTATTTACGTCTTTAGACATTTCTTCACCAGTTCCGCTTGAGTCATTACCAGATTGATGAGTATATCCGTGTAAACCTATTTCTCCACCTTTATTAAGAGCATAATCTAATACATCTACAAATCCTACATTTACAATGTTATCATTCGTCAACAAATCATTATCAAAATTTGCTGAAGGAACTACAAATCTAGGTATCCATGAAATATGAAATTTCAGTCCTTGGGAAAATAGCAAATTAGCCATTATCTTTATTTTGGTTTGATTTTTATCTACAACATTTGTATAACCGCAACCAAAATCTTCAAAACGTATTAAACCAATTTTATCGCTATATAGTATAGCTGAATCTTCTGGTTCCTTTACATCGTTAGGTATTAGGTTTATTTTTTTGTTTTGAAAGTCAAATACGGCAAATAAATCAAAAATTTCTTCTATATCTGAAATTGAAATATAATAGCTACTATTATTGTTAAGTAAATTACCACGAAGATTACCTTTTCTAGAATTCTTTTCATAAGTGGTTTCATTTAAGAAAATTTTATTACTATCATTATATATTGATATGGAATTATTAGAAGTATCTAAGGTATAATTGAGTTTACTGCAAATAAAAGTTAGAGGTATATAATACCTTTGGGCTTTTAGCAGTATTGGAACATTAGTCAGATTTCCTGTGTTCAAAATATTTAGGGTTACATCATTTACTTTTGTTACAGGTTTGTCCGAAAATTTAATTTTGGGTGTATATGTACTTTTAAATTTTTCCTCTGGTAGCATACTTGAGTATAATGTTTTATTAATAATAGTTAGATTCTTTCTAAAAAAATTAAAATAAGAAAGAACTTGATATAATATAAAGACAGATAGAGCTATTGCTAAAAAAGAAAATAAAGATAGTTTAGCATTCCTTTGCATATGTTTTCTCCCCTTTGAATTATGTATAAACAATATTGTAACAAAATTATACCATTATTTTGTGTCAATTATTTTGTATGAATGTTAAATTTATGTTATAAATTCTAAAAAAAGTTGACAAATAAAACTTTTTGGTATAGTTTTATAAGCTTATGAATCTAAAATATGAAATTCAAAAATGGATTTTAAAAGATTGAAGAATATTTAAAAATTATAAATGTAAATAACATTATGTTTAAAACGTTTTCTGATAATACTAATATGTCAATATAAATTGATTTATACACTGAAAGAAAAATATTATAAATTTAAGAAATGGTAAAGGTTATAATATTTGCAGTTAGTAATCTAGAGATAAATAAATCAATAACTTGATTTATTTATTAATAATATTTTTTATAAATTAAAGATAATATCTTAATTAGCAATAAGTGACAAGTTAAGGGGAAAATTTATTTCGCGAACTTATAGAAATATTATCTTATGAAAGTCTGATAGATTTATTAACAAAAAAGTGAAACTAATTACTAATTGATAAAAGATATCATTGACATGCATTTAATTAAAGTATACAATAATGGTATGAATTAATTGATTAAAAATTAACAAAGTTTTTAATCAAAAGTATAAAGGAGGAAAACTAATGTTTAAACAATGGGATGGATTTAAAAACGGAACATGGCAAGAGAGTATTGACGTAAGAAACTTTATACAAAAAAATTATAAGTTATATGAAGGAGATTCAACTTTCCTAGAAGATAAAACTGAAAAAACAAGTAAAGTATGGGCGAGAGCTTATGAATTAATAGTAGAAGAAGTTAAAAAAGGAATTATAGATGTAGCGACTGATAGAGTATCAGGAATAGATAACTATGAACCTGGATATATAGATAAAGATAACGAAGTTATAGTTGGACTTCAAACAGATGCACCACTTAAGAGAATAGTAAATCCATTTGGTGGAATGAGAATGGTTCAAAGCTCTTTAAAAGAATATGGATATGAGTTAGATAAAAATATCGAAGAATATTTTCCTAAGTACAGAAAGACTCACAACGAAGGTGTATTTGATGCGTATACAAAAGAAATAAGGCTTGCCCGAAGTGCGGGATTATTAACAGGTCTTCCAGATGCTTATGGTAGAGGAAGAATAATTGGCGATTATAGAAGAGTAGCTCTTTATGGTATAGATTACCTAATAGAAGAAAAGAAAAGGGATCTTGATAATCTAAATGGTGATATGCTTGATGAGTTAGTAAGAAAAAGAGAAGAAGTTTCAATGCAGATCAGAGCTTTAGGCGAAGTAAAATCAATGGCAGCAAAATATGGAATTGATATATCTAAGCCGGCATCAAATGCAAGAGAAGCAGCACAACATTTATACTTTGGATACTTAGCAGGAATTAAGGAAAACAATGGAGCTGCAACATCATTTGGAAGAACTTCAACCTTCTTAGATATTTATATTGAAAGAGATTTAGAAGCAGGATTAATTACAGAAAAAGAAGCTCAAGAAATTGTTGACCAACTAATTATAAAGTTAAGATTAGTTAGACACTTAAGAACTCCAGAATATAATGAATTATTTGGTGGGGACCCAACTTGGGTAACTGAATCAATTGGTGGTGTAGGTATTAATGGCAAGCCGCTTGTAACTAAGAATTCATTTAGATATCTTCATACCTTAATTAATCTTGGAACATCAGCAGAGCCAAACTTAACAGTTTTATGGTCAGATAAGCTTCCAGAAAGCTTTAAGAAATATTGTGCAGAAATCTCAATAAAAACAGACTCTATTCAATATGAAAATGATGAAGTTATGAGACCGATTTATGGTGATGATTATGCAATAGCTTGCTGCGTATCAGCTATGAAGGTTGGTAAACAAATGCAATTCTTTGGAGCTAGAGCAAATATAGCTAAATCACTTTTATATGCTATAAATGGTGGAGTAGATGAATTAAAAGGTATTAAGGTAGTACCAGGAATTGAAAAACTTACAGACGAAGAAATTCTTGATTTTAATAAAGTAAAGTCAAATTACTTCAAAGTATTAGAATATGTAGCAAAAGTTTATGTAGATACAATGAACATAATTCACTTTATGCATGATAAATATGCTTATGAAGCAGGCCAAATGGCACTACATGATACAGCGGTAGAAAGATTAATGGCATTTGGTATTGCAGGACTTTCAGTAGCGATAGATTCATTGTCAGCTATAAAATATGCAAAAGTTAAACCAATTAGAAATGAAGATGGTATAACTGTTGATTTTGAAGTTGAAGGAGATTTCCCTAAATACGGAAATGATGATGATAGAGCAGATGATTTAGGCGTAGAATTAGTAACTAAATTCTCAAATGAGCTTAAGAAACATCCACTATACAGAGATGCAAAACATACATTATCAGCGCTAACAATCACATCAAATGTAATGTATGGTAAGAAAACAGGGACAACTCCAGATGGAAGAAAGAAAGGTGAACCACTTGCTCCAGGAGCAAATCCAATGCATGGAAGAGATATTAATGGAGCATTAGCATCACTTAACTCAGTAGCTAAAATACCATATAATGAAATTTGCCAAGACGGTGTATCTAATACATTCTCAATAGTTCCAGATGCACTTGGAAAAGATGAGAATCAAAAGATAACTAACCTAGTTGCAATATTAGATGGATATTTCACTCAAGGGGCTCATCACTTAAATGTTAATGTTCTTAATAGACAAACATTGATAGATGCAATGGAAAATCCAGATAAGTATCCAACACTTACAATCAGAGTTTCAGGGTATGCTGTTAACTTCAGTAGATTATCAAAAGAACAACAATTAGAAGTTATAAGCAGAACATTCCATGAGAGCATCTAATGAGAAGTACAGTAATGTATATTAGTTAAGTATTACTATAAAATAAATAAATTTTTGGAAGAAGGGGAAGGTGAACTTTCCCTTCTTTTGCCTTATGATGAAGAAACAATACACTTAGATAGTATTAAGTAATGATATGGTGTGCCATATACAATTCTCTTAAATATTAATAAGCTTATTTAAGGGAATAATAAATTAATATATATTCTAGGAATATTAATTCAATAAGCGTTCTCTTAAAATACTAGATAATGTTCCCCAATAATTTTATAGAGGATGAATTATATTATTTAGAACTTATGTATATTAATTTGAAGTATAATAAAGTATAGGGGGTGTAACAAATGGTAAAAGGTAATGTTCATTCAATAGAGAGTATGGGTCTTGTGGACGGACCAGGAATTAGAGTAGTAGTATTTTTACAAGGTTGTGCATTAAGATGTAAGTATTGTCATAATCCTGATACTTGGGCTGCCAATGGTGGAGAAGAATATACGCCAGAGGAGTTAGTTAAGAAGATTGAAAGATTTAAAACTTATTTTGCAAGTAGTGGTGGAGGAGTAACGTTTTCAGGTGGAGAGCCTTTAAGGCAGCCAGAATTTCTACTAGAAACTCTTAAACTATGCAAAAGTAAAGGAATTAATACTTGTATTGATACAGCAGGTTATGGATTTGGTGATTATGATGAAATATTAAAATATACAGACTTAGTTTTATTTGATATAAAACATTTCACACCAGAGGGATACAAAAATGTAACACTAATGAATATAGATGAATCGTTGGAATTTTTAGAATCGATGAAGAGAAATAATACAAAGATGTGGATAAGGCATGTTGTGGTTCCGGGATTAACAGATGATATAGAACATTTAAAGGAACTTAAAAAATACATCGATGAGATACCTAATGTTGAAAAAGTAGAATTACTTCCATATCATTTATTAGGTACAAATAAGTATGAAGGACTAGGGATTAAATATCCTCTTGAAAATGTAAAAGCCATGGATAAGGAATTAATTAAAAAATATCAAAAAGAGATATTTGGAGATTATTCTTATGACAAATAAGATGATTGAATGGGAATTTTAAATTTAGTATCAAAATTAACTTAATGCATTATGAAATAAAATAATGAGCCCAAAATTCTATGATTATTTTTCATTAGGTAAAGAAGCAAATCGGGCTTATAGCTAGTCTATTAGTGTAATCTGCTGATAGAAGCATAATGGAAAATAAGTTTCGCAGATGGACACGTTATTTCTCGATTATACTTAACAATAATAAGTGTAAAATTATTCTTGTTGACAAACCAAATGGTTTGGTATTATTCTTATATTAGATATTAGTCATATGACTGACGGAAGTGGAGTTACCACATGAAGTATGACTAGGCATATTATCTTATATGCCACAAAAAGCCGACCGTCTGGGCAAAAAAAGCCTGGATTGCGTCGGCTTTTTTATATGGAAAAAATTATAAAACTAAATTTATCTTAGGGAGGAAAAATTATGTTTAAACAATGGGAAGGATTCAAAAACGGAACATGGCAAGAGGGTATTGATGTAAGAAACTTTATACAAAAAAATTATAAATTATACGAGGGTGATGGAAATTTCTTAGAAGAGAAAACAGAAAGGACAAGCAAAGTCTGGGACAAAGCTTATGCCTTAATAGTTGAGGAAGTAAAAAAGGGAATAATTGATGTTGCTACAGATAGAGTATCAGGGATAGATAATTATGATCCTGGGTATATAGATAGAGATAACGAAGTTATAGTTGGACTTCAAACAGATGCACCACTTAAGAGAATAGTAAATCCATTTGGTGGAATGAGAATGGTTCAAAGTTCATTAAAGGAATATGGATATGAACTTGATCCAGAAATTAATAAGAATTTTTCAAAATACAGAAAGACTCACAACGAAGGTGTTTTTGATGCGTATACAAAAGAAATAAGAGCAGCGAGAAGTGCTGGATTATTAACAGGCCTACCAGATGCATACGGTAGAGGAAGAATAATAGGTGATTATAGAAGAGTAGCTCTTTATGGTATAGAGTACTTAATAGAAGAAAAGAAAAAGGATCTTGATAATCTAAACGGTGATATGCTTGATGAATTAGTAAGAAAAAGAGAAGAAGTTTCAATGCAGATTAGAGCTTTAGGTGAAGTAAAATCAATGGCAGCGAAATATGGAATTGATATATCTAAGCCAGCATCAAATGCAAAAGAAGCAGCACAACACTTATACTTTGGATACTTAGCAGGAATTAAGGAAAACAATGGAGCTGCAACATCCTTTGGAAGAACTTCAACTTTCTTAGATATTTATATTGAAAGAGATTTAGAAGCAGGGTTAATTACAGAAAAGGAAGCTCAAGAAATAGTTGATCAATTAATTATAAAGTTAAGATTGGTAAGACACTTAAGAACTCCAGAATACAATGAGTTATTCGGAGGGGATCCAACTTGGGTAACTGAATCAATTGGTGGTGTAGGTATTAATGGCAAGCCGCTTGTAACTAAGAATTCATTTAGATATCTTCATACTTTAATTAATCTTGGAACATCAGCAGAGCCAAACTTAACAGTTTTATGGTCAGATAAACTACCTGAAAGCTTTAAGAAATATTGTGCAGAAATCTCAATAAAAACAGACTCTATTCAATATGAAAATGATGAAGTTATGAGACCGGTTTATGGTGATGATTATGCAATAGCTTGCTGCGTATCAGCTATGAAGGTTGGTAAACAAATGCAATTCTTTGGAGCTAGAGCAAATATAGCTAAATCACTTTTATATGCCATAAATGGTGGAGTAGATGAATTAAAAGGTATTAAGGTAGTGCCAGGAATTGAAAAGCTTACAGATGAAGAAATTCTTAATTTTGATAAAGTAAAAGCAAATTACTTCAAAGTATTAGAGTATGTAGCAAAAGTTTATGTAGATACAATGAACATAATCCACTTTATGCATGATAAATACGCTTATGAAGCAAGTCAAATGGCTCTTCATGATACAGCAGTAGAAAGATTAATGGCATTTGGTATTGCAGGTCTATCAGTAGCAATAGATTCATTATCAGCTATAAAATATGCAAAAGTTAAACCAATTAGAAATGAAGAAGGTATAACTGTAGATTTTGAAGTTGAAGGAGATTTCCCTAAATACGGAAATGATGATGATAGAGCAGATGATTTAGGCGTAGAATTAGTAACTAAATTCTCTGGAGAGCTTAAGAAACATCCACTATACAGAGATGCAAAACATACATTATCAGCGCTAACAATCACATCAAATGTAATGTATGGTAAGAAGACAGGGACAACTCCGGATGGAAGAAAGAAAGGTGAACCTTTAGCACCAGGAGCAAATCCAATGCATGGAAGAGATATTAATGGAGCATTAGCATCACTTAACTCAGTAGCTAAAATACCATATAATGAAATTTGCCAAGACGGTGTATCGAATACATTCTCAATCGTTCCAGATGCACTTGGAAAAAATGAAGATCAAAAGATTAATAACCTAGTTGCAATATTAGATGGATATTTCACTCAAGGAGCTCATCACTTAAATGTTAATGTTCTTAATAGACAAACATTGATAGATGCTATGGAAAATCCCGATAAATACCCAACACTTACAATCAGAGTTTCAGGGTATGCTGTTAACTTCAGTAGATTATCAAAAGAACAGCAATTAGAAGTTATAAGCAGAACATTCCATGAAAGTATTTAGTAAAATAAAATTATTGTGTTTATAGTAAAGTTTTGATGAATTTAAATGCACAAAAATTTTAAGAAAATATAAATGGCTTGAAGCTAATAAATTAATTACAAATATAAAAAGACTATAGGACATAATATTCCAGTCCATATAGTCTTTTTGATTTCATATGAAAATATTAATTTAAGTTTTCTTTAAGTATACTAATTTTTACGAGATGAGTTAAATATAATTTTTATAATGTGTTATTCTAGTACAGAAAAATTATCTTTGTTAAAAGCGCAAATTGGACATACCCAATAATCAGGCAAATCATTAAAATCTACATGTGGAGCAATTCCACCATCAGGATCTCCAAGTTCTGGATCATAAATATATCCGCATACTTCACAAACATATTTTTTCATTTTATCACCTCATTTATAAATTAAACAAGACAAGAATAAATTTTAAAACTGTCTAAATCTAAAATTCTAGATACCATAAAGAATAGATAGAGTAAAAACCACAAGTTATAGTATATTATATGATATTTTTATTGAGGTGTTAATTAATAAAAATTATATTTTATTTTAAGCCGTTTGAGTTCTTAGCTAGAAGATTTGAAAAATACCCTTTTGGAAAGTAGCCTTTCTTTAATCCTTCGATAACAGTTAAATATGTTGCAGCTGTATCAAATCTGGCATCATGATAATTTCCACTACCTTCAAATAATTTTTCGGATGTTTCAACAATTTGCTCGCTTGAAATATTTAACCAATCTATCACTTCAGATAATTTTGGATTTTTGATTTCTCCATTGGCTTTTGGAATCTTACATATATCTCTATAGTAAGCCATAGTGCAGAAAACATTTTTTGGGTAAAAATCCTCTCCTAAAGATAATAGTTCATGTTTTAAAAATCTAACATCAAAATTAACATTATGACCGATTAGAAAATCAGCAGTCATAAAATCATTAAGAAATTCAGGTACTAAATCCTCAAAATATTGTCCATTAGATAATTCATAAAGCTTCTCTAAAGAAAAACCATGAATTTCTTGGGCAGAAGGGTCCATCTCGTCGACTGTAAAAAAGAAATTTTTACCAGTAGTTATCTGAGGTTTTGTACTAGCATCAACAGTTATGTAACTTAACTGACATATGCTGCCCGGTTTTATACTAGTGGTTTCTGTATCAAAAAATAATAATTTCATTAAAGTGTACCTCCATCTTCTGCGTAAAACATTTAAAAATAATTACGTCTATATGCTTACTAATAAATTCATTATTAAGTTGCTAAATTTAATTATATAGTATTTACGAAAAAATTCAAATAAGGTATAATCAGATAAGAATGATTATTAATTAATAAAATTGTTGGATAATAATTTAAGATGAAACTTTTTATGAGCAAATAATAAATTTGTTATCTGGAAAGAATAAAATTAATATTGTATTAATTAGGAGGAATATATAATGGTAGAAAGAAAACGTAAAATATCTGTGATTGGTGCAGGTTTTGTAGGTGCAACAACAGCATATGCATTAATGAATAGTGGAGTAGCTACAGAAATATGTTTATTTGATATAAATATGGATAAAGCAATGGGAGAAGTTATGGATTTAGTTCATGGTACTTCTTTTGTAAAGCCTGTTAGCATTTATGCAGGAAGTATTGAAGAAACTAGAGATTCAGATATAGTTATAATTACAGCTGGTGCAGCTCAAAAAGAAGGGGAAACTAGACTAGATCTTATTGAAAAAAATTACAATATATTTAAGAGCTTTGTTCCACAAATAGCAGCAGCAAGCCCAAATGCTATTTTGTTAGTAGTATCAAATCCATGTGATGTGCTTGCATATATAACTTATAAGTTATCTGGATTCCCTAGGGAAAGAGTAATAGCATCAGGAACTGTATTAGATACGTCAAGATTAAAATACGTTATTGGTAAATACTTTAATGTAAATAATAATAATATCCATGCATATGTTTTAGGAGAACATGGTGATAGCGAAGTTGTTAGCTGGAGTACTGCAAGCATAGCTGGAGAAACTTTTGAAGAATATGCTAAAAAGTTCAATTTAGAGTGGGATGATGATGTAAAATCAGTAATAGAAAGCGATGTTAAAAATGCAGCTTATGAAATAATAAGCAGGAAAAATGCTACTTATTTTGCTGTAGCATTAGCAGTAAATACAATAGTAGAAGCTATATTAAGAGACGAAAATACTATTTTAACTGTATCATGTTTGATGCAGGGAGAGTATGGAATAGAAGATGTTTACTTAGCAGTCCCAACAATTTTAAATAGTAAGGGTGTTGTAAGAATTGTAAACCCTGTTCTAAATGACGAAGAATTGAAAAAGTTAAAAGAATCAGCAAGTGTTCTAAAAGGACATATTGAAAAAGTTGTGAATAAATAACTAGAATTAACTAAATGTATTGTGTACTAAACGAAATATAAAAATACTTGCACTATGAGTAGGGTCTAAGTTTGCTGCTAAACTCTCGAAAGGGAATATATGCGTTTGTTCTGGTTCTCTGAAGATTTTACCGGGTGATTCTAAGAATTGAAGTTGTGCCCAAAATGCTAGCCTCAAAAGCAAGTTTTGAACTAGCATATTTGGAACAACAACTTCTAATCTAAGAATCACGGCCGGCAAGATTTTCTAATGAACACTGCACAAAAGCATATATTCTCTTTCTTTATTTAGTAGTAAACCTAAATCAAATTCATATTTATGCAAGTATTTTTATATTTCTGCATTTAGCAATATCCCATCTAATAATTGACTTAAATATTTTAGAGTCTATATTGATTCCTAAGTTTTTCTCACATATATTTGAAAAAGTAGCTGGTAAAAGATACCACTACACATTCGTCTGTGACTTTTTCTTATAACTATCATCATAAATTTATAATATTTGAAATACTCAAAATGATAGCAAAACAAAGAAAGAGAATACATATATGTGAAGCAGGCATTGAAAAATAAGTTGCTTATATCTTAATGGGAAGTTGTTCCATTTTTGCTTGTCCTGCGCTTGTCGCAGGAGCATGAAGAAATGGTGCAACTTTCTATTTAGATATATCCAACGAAATTTTTCTAGTCATGTGGAACATATATGTATTCTCTTTCGATTGCTTATCTCATCATTTTGAGTGTTTCGCAATACTGTTTTTTAATTCATTCCATTAAAACTAATCTCTCCAGTAATTACAGCTTTTTCATTTCCGTTGCTATCTATGACCATAAGGTCGCCGTTATCAGAAACAGAAACACAGGTAACAATTTCTTCATTATTATATGTGATTAATTTTGCCTTTCGACCTAAAATGTTGGAATGATCTCGGCAGATTGAAATTGTCTCGGAAAGATCTAATTTATTTATGAAGTTATTGTATAATACTTCGAAATTATTTAAGAAGGCTGAAAGTATCTCACTTCTTTTGAAATCTTTATCATATTCAATTTTTAGTGAAGTGGCAATTGCTTTTATACTATCATCAAAGTCACTTTCATCTATATTAATATTCATCCCTACGCCCAAAACTAAATAATGAACACTATCCATGTCACATTTCATTTCAGCTAGGATTCCACAAAACTTTTTTTCATTCAAAAGTATATCATTAGGCCATTTAATGGTTGAATTAATACCTAAATTACTTAGTGTCTTATATACAGAAGCAGCAGCAATTTGAGTTATTTTAGGAGCTTCCGTTGGAGGAAGTTTAGGTCTTAATATTAATGAAAACCAAAGACCGCCATTTGGAGAAACCCATTTCCTATTGAAGCGACCACTTCCTAAAGTTTGCTTTTCTGCAATTACTATAGTACCGTGTTCGATTTCTTTCTGTGCAAGCTCTTTTGCTTTAATATTTGTAGAATCTATTTCATCAAAGTAAACTATGCTTTTTCCAATAGCAGATGTTTTTAATAAAGGTAGAATTTCATTTTCATTTAATAAATCAGGAGAATTAAGTAATTTGTATCCCTTATTAGAAATTCCTTCTATTATATAGCCTTTTAATTTTAAGTTTTTTATATGTTTCCATATAGCAGTTCGTGAAACATTTAAAGTAGAACTTAGGTATTCGCCAGAAACATAATCTTGAGATTTTTTTAATTCATTTAAAATTTTATCTTCCATTTATATATACCTCCTAAGACTAATTATAACATAATGTGAGTATTTAAAAGCAAAATCCAAGTACCAAATAGAATAAAATGCTGGAAAAATGAAATTATTGTAATCTAATTGAAAATATTATATAATTAGGTCTGGTGTAATTTTTATAAATGCAACTAAAATGCATTTTTAGAGAGGATAATAAAATGGATATAAATAGAAAAAATAAGAATATAAATAAGAAATCTAAGGTAAAAAAAAGCAAGAAAAGAGTAAATAAGATTTCATTTAAGACATTAGCTATATTTTTTGCATTTGAATTATTTTTTACTGGATGTACATTCCCATTTTTACTTTTATATGGACCATTTGATAATGCGAAAAGCCAATATGTTGGAGCAGCAATGACTTCAATGAGTCATCAATATCTGGCTACATGGTTCTTATCAGATAAAAAAATAGCTGAAATTATGGGAGAAAACTCAACTGAAGAAACTAGTGAAACTACTAATATATCTGATATTAAAGTTCCAAAGGTTAAAGATGATACTATAGAACTTCATGATATAGAAAATTCTAAGTATACTGGTTATTATTTAGTGGTAAAGGACCCAACAAGAGTTAAAATTGGAGTAAGTTCTAAATTGGGAGTTGAAGGTGAGACTACATCAACAATTGCTGAAAACAATGATGCTATAGCTGCCATTAATGGTGGAGCATTTACGGATCAATCCTCTGCTGCTCAGTGGACAGGAAATGGTGGATTGGCATCAGGAATTGTAATGACTGGTGGTGAAGTGAAAGTTAATGATGTAGGAGATAACCCAACAACAACTTTTGGGATAGATAAAAATGGAGTAATGGTTGTAGGTGATTATACAGTAGACAAACTTAAAGAGCTTGGAATTCAGGAAGCTTTAAGTTTTGGTCCGGCATTAATAATTAATGGAAATATGGTAAAGATAAACGGTGATGGAGGATTTGGGACAGCCCCTAAAACTGCTATAGGACAAATGAAGGATGGCTCAATAATTCTCCTAGTTATAGATGGTAGAGAAATTGGAAGCATAGGAGCAACATTAAAGGAATTACAAGAGATTATGCATCAGCTAGGTGCATGGAATGCAATGAACTTGGATGGTGGAAAATCGACAACATTGTATTACTATGGAGAAGTTAGAAATAAACCATCAAATAGTATGGGAGAAAGAACTATTCCAACAGCAGTTATTGTTAAATAAACAGAAGGTGAGGTAGAATTATGAAGATGTTTAAGAAGATAACTGCATGGGCATTGTTATCTATACTATTACAAATTTCTGGCTTATATATTTTAGAAAATTTTATTTTTAAGCATACGTCAGAATTTAAAAGTAATAAAATAGAAGTTCAGAAGAAAGATATTACAAAAGATATTAAGGCTAGTATTCCAAGTAAAGCTAAGGATGTTAGCATATCATATGATGGTAAGTATTTAATATATAAATTAGATGAAGAGTTATATTTGGAGGACACTGCTACAGGTACGAGTAATAAGGTCACAACAGAAAGCAAAGGAACTATTATGTATTGTGATTGGCTTCAAGAAAGAGACATATTAGTAATAGCAGAGAAAGCCAAAAAAGAGGGCGAATCTAAAGTTCAAATTATAACTTATAATGTAAAGAATTCAACAGAGTCTTTAGTTAAAGAAATATGCTCAGCTGAAGATGATATGGAAGTTAGTAAGATAAGTGCATCTATATTTACAAATGTGTATTATGTAGATATTTATAAAGGTGGATTAAAGAGTATAGTTTATAGAATTGATATAAATAATGATATGAGTAAAGTGCAACTTAAGACTAATGTCTTAGGAAATATGCAAGTAGTTCCCCACAACGATAGATTAATATATGAAGATAAGTTGAATAGTAAATTTTTTGTTACGAGTCCTAATAAGCAATTAACATTTAGTGGTAATAAAAATCTGACGCTTCTTGGAATCGACAGAAATGATGTGATTTATATTGGTGAGCTTAACGGTGATAAAATTACCAGTATCACTTATGGAAAAGTTGATGAAGATACAGCAAATTGGAAAAAGGCAACACTTGATTCGGTTGTAAGTGCTAATGACTTGTATTTTAGTAATAAAAGTGAAATACTAGTCAATGATAATCTTAAAGGTAGTGTTAAGAATTTAAGTACAGGAAAAGAAGTTGAATATGAAGGAAAACTTGTTCAGATTAAAGAAGATTTCATAGCGACTGAAGATAATAGCGGAAAATTAGTTTATAAAAGTTTAAATAATAGTAAATAAAGATTGTAAATAAAGAGTGTTTAATTAAATTGAAATTAAACACTCTTTATTAAATTAGATCTTATAATGTATATGTTGTAACTGAGTTTCTACCTTTTGTCTTAATTGAGCATTTGTTTTACTAAAATTTTAAATGTAGGTTTATTAGTACAACATATAGAACAATGTTCTGATATAAACTAATGAGTGCATTTACATTGTTGATAGTAATCTTTTATGATATAATGTTGGGAATAAATAGTAATCAATATATACATTTTATATAAACATTTAAGACACTATAATAGCGTAAGGAAGATAAAGAATATATATACCTAAAAAGTTTGATTTATAAAAATTTATCTTAAATTATTAGGTGGCAAAAATGAATAAGTCTATAAGAACAGAGTAATATTATTTAGTTGAAATATATATGTTCTTTTAATAGGATTTGTTCTAAGTATGATATAATATAAAACATACATATCGAAAAAGGAGGAAAACATGAATTCAGTACTTAATATGATTTTAATGATTCCAGGGATGCTTATCGCTTTTACATTTCATGAATATGCACATGCATTAATAGCAGATAGAATGGGAGATAAGACACCAAGGTTTCAAGGAAGATTGACTTTAAATCCAATTGCGCATATTGATCCTATAGGATTTGTGGCTGTACTTATCTTTAGCTTTGGATGGGCAAAGCCAGTACAAACTAATCCATCGGCATATAAAAACTATTATAAAGATGACTTGAAAGTAAGTTTAGCTGGACCAATTGCAAATTTTTTAGTTGCCATAGCAACTTCAATAGTTTTGGGACTTTATTATAGTTTTGCATATAGATTTTTACCAGATGCATTAGCTGGTGTTTTAGAGCGAATGATATATATGACGCTTGTTATTAATGTAAATATAGGATTATTTAATTTAATACCAATACCAGGACTAGATGGCTTTAGTCTTTTAAGAGATTTAAGTCCAAATACGTTCTATAGATTTGAAGAAAAATTTTATCAATATCAAATGTTCATTATGTTAGCGTTAATCTTTGTTGGAGGAAGAATAATTTCTATACCAGCCGGCGTTATACGTAATATGCTTTTAGGAATTACTAATTTAATAACACGTTTCCTATTTTAAAAATAAAGTTGACAAAATTTAAGATAATTTGTATAATTTATTATCATTAATATTGAAAAATTCTAAGAAGAGGAAAGTAGTTTAATTAATTCCTTTAGCGAATAGGGAGATGGTGTAAGCCCTATGGATAGATTAAGTGAAAAGAGCCTTGGAGAAATCACCTGAAATAAGTAGTTAAAAAGATAATAATCTAATATAGCTGGTATGATATATTAATTATTATTTTTAAACCTTTAGTAGGGCTGGTCGCAAGTTAAATTGCGTTAAAAGTTGAGAGGTATTTTATTTATATAAAATACAATAAGAGTGGTACCGCGGATAATTCGTCTCTTTTTATTTAAGAGGCGGATTTTTTTTGTTCTTTAGGAATCTATATCGAAGTTAAATTTGTGCATTTATTATGAGAAATACTGACTAAGAAAATTAAATTTTGAGGAAGAATAAAGAAATACATTCTTACAAATTATAAAGCTATTTAATTTATGAAGAGTTTGTCTAAATATAAGGAGGATATTATGGATTATAAAAGTAAAGTTGCAGAACTAATAAAAAAACATGTGGAATTAGAAATTGAAGCTATTGAAAAATTGATTGAAATACCGCCAAAGCCAGAAATGGGAGATTATGCATTTCCATGTTTCCAATTGTCAAAGGTTATGAGAAAAGCTCCAAATATGATAGCAGAAGAATTGAAGAATTCTATGTCAACTGATGGATTTGAAAGAATTGAGAATTTAGGGCCATATGTTAACTTCTTCGTTGATAAAGGAGTATTTGCAGAAAATACGATCAAAAAGGTTTTAGCAGATGGAGAAAATTATGGAGCATCAAATATAGGGGAAGGGAAAACAGTTTGCGTTGAATATTCTTCGCCTAATATAGCAAAACCTTTTCATGTTGGTCACTTATTCACTACAGCTATAGGTAATTCTTTATATAAGATGTTTAAGAAGGAAGGATATAATACTGTAGGATTGAATCACTTGGGAGATTGGGGAACTCAATTTGGTAAGCTTATAAGTGCGTATGATAGATGGGTAGACGAAGAGGCATTAGAAAAGGCTCCAATTGATGAATTACTTAGAATATATGTTAAATTCCACGAAGAGGCTGAAAAAGATCCTTCATTAGAAGATGAAGCAAGAGCAAACTTTAAGGCACTAGAGACTGGTGATGAAAAAGCAACAGCACTTTGGACTAGATTTAGAGAGTTGAGCTTAAAAGAATTTGAAAGAGTTTATAACATTTTAGGAGTTAAATTTGATTCATTAGCTGGAGAAGCATTTTATAATGATAAGATGGATGTTGTTGTTGATGAATTGAAAGAAAAAGGACTTCTTGTAGAAAGTAATGGGGCTCAAGTTGTAATGCTTGAAGAATATAATATGCCACCTTGTATAGTACTTAAAGGTGATGGGGCATCGATATATGCTACAAGAGACTTAGCAGCTGCTATGTATAGAAAGAAAACTTATGATTTTCATAAATGTGTTTATGTAGTTGGAACTCCTCAAGCACTTCACTTCAAACAAGTATTTAAAGTGTTAGAACTTGCAGGACATGAATGGTCTAAAGACTGTGTTCATGTAGGCTTTGGGTTAGTTAAATTTGCAGATAGAAAACTTTCAACTAGAAATGGATCGATTGTTTTACTTGATGATTTACTTCGTGAAGCTGTAGAGAAGACAATGGAAGTTATAAATGAAAAAAATCCAGAACTTGAAAATAAAGAGGAAGTTGCAAAGAAAATTGGTGTCGGAGCGGTAATCTTTACTTATCTTAAAAACTCAAGAGAAAAAGATATTGTTTTTGATTGGAAGGAAATATTATCATTTGATGGAGAAACTGGCCCATATGTTCAATATTCATATGCAAGAGGAAATAGTATATTAAACAGAGGTAAAGAATGTACTGGAACTGTTGACTATAGTAAATTATCTTCAAAAGAAGAATTTGAGTTAGTTAAGAGTATAGCTAACTTTAATAGCGTAATAACTTTAGCCTTAGATAAGTTAGAACCTTCAATATTAACAAGATACGTAATTGAAGTTGCAAAAGGATTTAATAAATTCTATAATGCGCATTCAGTATTGAACTTAGAAGATGAGGATTTAAAAGCTACAAGATTAAACTTAGTTAAAGCAAGTTTACAAGTAATAAAAAATGGATTAGAGTTACTTGGAATAGATGTAGTAGAAAAAATGTAGTTATTTAATATTAAATTTATTATAATTTTTTGAAATAGAGGGGTGTCTTATGTAGCAACCCTCTATTTTTTGACTCATTAATTTCTTTGTATATGCCTTAAAAAAGTGATATATGGTATAATTGAAAAAAGCATGGAGAGGGTGTGGAATGAATTGTTTATAAATAGAAATATTAAATATAGGGATATCTTAATATTTGCTTTAATAGGTGTAATTGGATACAAACTTATAGATAATTATAATTTTTTCTTTGATATAGGCAGAAAAGTTTTATCTATTATGTTGCCTTTTATATATGCTATTATTTGTGCTTATATATTAAATCCAGTAGTAAGTTTTTTTGAAAATAATTTCAAAACTAAAAGAGCAATATCGATATTGATTACATATTTTATAATTATAGCTTTAATTATTATAATATTATTTTTTACGATACCAAGTATAGTAGACAGTATAGTAAATATAACTAAAGAAATGCCGGCCTATGTGGAAATTATACAAAAGTGGATCAATACTCTTCTTCAAAATGAAAGAATAAAGACACTGATTGTACAAGCAGGACTTTTAAATAAGCTACAGGAAATGTCAAGCCAGATAGGAAGTGTAACCATAGGACTACTACAAAATTTTATTATGTACTTATTATCATTTACATCAAATTTAGTTAGTGTGATTTTTGGCTTTTTAATTTCAATTTATGTTTTAATGGATAAAGAAAAGTTGTTAAAACGTGCTAGAACCATAATATATATGATTTTTAATGAAGAAAAGGGGAATAAGTTAGTTACATTTATTAGAACCTATAATAAAATGATAGGAGTTTATATAGGGATAAAAGCAATTGATTCAGCAATAATAGGTTTTATATCACTTATAGGTCTATTAATTGTTGGGGAACCCTATGCACCACTAATAGCCCTGATAGAAGGGATTACTAATATGATTCCTTATTTTGGACCACTCATTGGTGAAGTAGTCGGTGCAGGAGTTGCAATATTTGTTTCACCTATGAAGGCTTTTATGGTGTTTATACTTTTACTTTGTATTCATCTTTTTGATGCTTGGTACCTTGATCCTAAGCTTATAGGAAAAAAGGTTGGAGTCAGTCCATTAGGGATAATATTAGGAGTTGCAATAGGCGGTGGCTTTTGGGGACCTTTTGGAATGCTTCTAGGATCACCTACAATGGCAACCATAAAAATATATTATGAGAAAACAGTAGAGGAGTTTAGAAAAAAGAATCCAGGATTAGTTAAGAAAGAAAGTCTTGGAGAAATTGATTTATAAAAGATTATAAAGAATTTAGGAGAAGTTTTATGAAGGAATTTATTGATTTATTAAATGAACGTCAAAGTTGTAGAAAGTATTTAAATAAACCTGTTGAAAAAGAAAAGTTAGTAAAATGTATTGAGGCTGCCAGATTAGCTCCATCAGCATGTAATAGCCAACCATGGCATTTTGTAGTAGTTAATAATAAAGAGCTAGTGCCTAAGGTTTCAGAATGCTTACAGGATGCAGTTATGAATAAATTTACTACAGAATGTCCAGCTTTTATAATAGTGGTGGAGGAAAGTGGAAATTTAACTTCACGAGCTGGAGCATTAATTAAACAGCAGGATTATAGATCTGTTGATATTGGGATTGCAACTGAGCATATATGTTTAGCGGCAACAGAACAAAATTTAGGTACTTGTATTTTAGGTTGGTTTAATGAAAAAGAACTAAAGAAACTTTTAAATATAAATAAATTAAAGCGAATTAGATTAGTAGTGGCTGTTGGATATCCAGAAAATGATAATATAAGAAAAAAAGTGAGAAAGAATATAGATGAAATTCTAACTTTTATAGAATAGTCATGGATAAATTTTAACGACACTATCAATAATAAATATATTTGGTAGTGTTTTTACTTATACAATTTATATGATATATTTCAAAAATAATTCTTTATCATAATTCAAAAAATATTGCAAGAATTTCCGTCGTGATTGTGAATCGTGAAATGTGCATTGTGAATTGCAACATATATATTTAAATTAATCAGATAGATTTTATAAGCTTTTCTGAAATGAAAAAATAAAGTATAATAAATAAGTATAAAAGGATGTGAGTTAATGGCAAATATAGGTGCGTTTTTTGATTTAGATGGAACTTTATACAGAGAAGGACTAATAACAGAAGTATTTAAAAAGATGGTTAAATATGAAATTATAGGTTCAGAAAGATGGTATAATGATTTAAGGCCTTACTTTATGAAGTGGGATAAGAGGCAAGGTGATTATGATCAATATCTGTTGAAAATGATTGATATATATATTGAGTCAATTAAAGGATTACAGAAGTATCAAATGGAATATATAGCTAAGAAAGTTGTAGAACAAAAGGGCGATAGAGTATATACTTTTACGAGGGACAGAATAAAGTGGCATCAAGCTAATAACCATACTCTAATTATAATATCTGGATCGCCTTCAGAACTTGTTGGAGAGATGGCCAAGAAATATGGCTTTACAGATTATATAGGTGCAAAATATATTATAGATGATAAAAATGTATATACAGGGCAAGTTACACCAATGTGGGATAGTAAAAGTAAATCGAAGGCGATAAATGAATTTGTTAAAAAGTATGATATAGATTTAAACGATAGTTATGCATATGGAGATACAGCAGGCGATTATACTATGTTTAAAAATGTAAAACATCCTTATTGTATGAATCCAACTAAAGAACTTTTGCAAAAAGTATTGAAAGATCGAGAATTAATAAAAAGAGTGAATGTTGTTGTTGAAAGAAAGGATGTAATATACAATTTGGACATTGAGGATATACAATTCTTATAGAAAAGAGTGATACTGTGATTATTCGTGAAAATAAGGTGAAGGTTGAAGAATATAGTGAAGAATTTATGATGAAGTCTCTAGATAAAGAATATACACCAGAAGAAATTATCTTCTTTGATTTAGAGCATTATGTATATAAGAAGCCTAAGTGTATTGGAGTATTTGGGGCGTGTGAGTATGATAAGAAAAATAATAATATTCTAGTAACCCAATATATGATTGAAGATAGAGATGAGGCGACACATATATTGTATCTCGCTAAAGAATATTTTATAAAGATGAAACAAAAAGGAAAAAAGGCCATTATCACTTTTTCAGGGAATAATGATTTTTCAGTTATTAATTATCTTTTCAAAGAAAATAATATATATTATAATTTTAGTGAAGAATTTGATTCGATTGATATTCAAAAAGAATATGAAAAGAATAAAAAATTGTCTATTGGGCTTAAAAAGTTAGAAAAAGTTTTTGATATTGTAAGAGAGGGAGAGGTAATCAGCGGATCTAATTTAGCTAAAACTTTTCACAAAGTTATGAAAGATAAAAGCTATTTCAAAAGAATGCCAGAAGAGAAAATTGAAAAAATTCTTCTGTATAATGAGCAGGATGTCATAAATTTATATTATATATATGTAAACTGGAAAAAATATATTTATGAAGATATCATCGAAGAAGCTATCGCTGAAGATGAAGTTGAAGATTTAGAAAATCTAGAAGAAGCGGATGATATTCAAGAAAATTCATTGAGTAATAATTCTAATTAATGACTGCAAAATAAATAAGATAGAAATAAATAATTTAGAAATAATTAAATTTTATTTCTGATTTTTAAATGACTCCAAGTTTTTGGGGTCTATTTTAATGCTTTAATAACAGCTAGGATGCTTTTAATATAATAAAGCATCCCTTTCTGTGTTGATCTATTTTTTTGATATGTTAGAGCCGTCTGAGCAAATGACGATGGTTCCATCTTTATCTGTTCTATAAGTTTTTATATTGCTCTCATCCAATAATTTTGTAGTAATAGCATCAGGATGATTGTATATATTGCCTTTACCTACAGATATAACTGCTATTGAAGGATTAACTTTTTTTAGAAAGTCTTTACTAGTAGAAGTTGAGGATCCGTGATGTCCCACTTTAAGCACATCTGCACTGATATCTTCATTATTATTAAGAATTTCTTTTTCTACTTCCTTTTCGGCGTCACCAGTAAATAAAAAAGAAGTGTTACCATATTGAATTTTTATTACAGGAGAGTAGTTGTTTAAATTATCATAAAAATCCTTATTAGGAGAGAAGACATTTACTTTAGTATTTTCACCTAAGTCAATAGAATTACTATTATTTTTCAATACATGTACCTTTAAATTTTTATCTTTTAAAGCATCTGCCATGTCCTCAAAGCTTTTTGTAGTGGATTCAACTTTTGGAGCATAGAAAGTTCCTATACTATAAGTTTTTATTATATCATCCATATTACCAATATGATCTTCATGTGGATGAGTTGCAATTACATAATCTAATTTATTTAAATTTAGCCCTGATAAATAGTTAAAAAGTTTTCTTCTATCAGATTTAGGTCCAGAATCTATTAAAAGATTTTTGTTATTCACTTGAACGAGAATGCAATCACCTTGGCCTACATCTATATAATGAACAAGTATTTTGTTTGTATCAGCGTTATTAGCTTTATTTGAATTGGATTTTGTAAGGCCACAACTTACTATGGAAAATGAAAATAATAGAATTGCAAGAAAAGTTAATAAATATTTTTTAATATTATACTTATTTTTGTTCATAAAAAAGTTGTCTCCTTGATTATATAGTTTTAATATAATTCTACCATTTAAGGAAATGTAATGGAAACAAAATTATTCTAAATGCAAGCAAAAGAAAAATAAAAAGTTAAAATAAAACACGAACATAATTGTAAAAAGACGATATAATATTCATATAATGAGCTTTTTGAGCTTTTTTATAGCATAGTCAGATAGGGGTGGAGGAATTAACTTTGTTGAATTTTAATTTAAGAAATTTCTTATGAACTCGAATGATTTATAGATGAAAAAAACTTTAAAATGAAAAATGCAAAGGTTGAATATTGCAAAAAGTATGATATAATTATTTCAATATGTGGAATTTGAAAAGAAAAATGCAATATTTAAATATGAAAAAATTCATATGGGGGGCCATGAAATGAAGAAAGAATTTTCTATGAGTAATGACAAAGTGATGATAAACTTTACAGCAAAGTACTGTAATAGCTTTGAGGCTATACTAGAAAGTGATGGATTTAGACGAATTTTAGAGGTTTATCTAAGAAGAGCTAAAAAGAAAAATTCAGTAGCATACAGATATTTAAGTAAGACATTAGATACAGATAGTCTTATAGACATTAGGAGAGATTTAACTGTAGTAATAAAATATTTAACAGTTATGAGTGTTGAGGAAATTATGGAGATTAGTGACTCATATTCGAAATTATTGGAAGATAGGGACAAGTTTGTAGTATTTATAGAAGATTTCTATTTATTTTGGAGAAAGCTTGAAAGATATACAATAGTTCATAGATATAAGGTTCAACAAGGCCTTGCAGCAGTTAGTTTTACAGAAGCAAATGCTAACTTTTCTACATTAATTCTAAGTTTGTACAGAAAAATTGAACAGCATGTTGCAGGATATCAGCCAAAAGTTTATAGACAAATACCAGCTGGTGGAAATGCCTGCATAATGATTCATGAAATGGAATGGGTAAGACCAAATGGATATGAAGCTTTAGAGGAAGTACCATTTATTGATCATATACTTTTAGAAACACCATTTATAACTTATCCTAAAAAGAATACAAGAGATGGAATGTTCACAGAGATAAAATATAACCCATTAAAGTATGCACAAATAAATAAAGAACATTGGTTTTGTTATCCAGCTAAGATAGGCGGGTTACTTACTTTCATTTATTTCCATAGAGATTTTATGGAACATGGAATAACTTTATGTAATCTGTTCGAGATGGCTAGAAGTGAAGAAACAAGGGGAAGAAAGCCTGATATTATTTATGTGTTTGGAGCTAAAGATAACGATGAAGATCTAAAAACAGTGTTCTTTGATGATGTTCAAAATGATATAATGCTTGGATATGTAAATCATTCAGAAAAGATAGATTATTTTGGGTATATAAAGAAGATGACATTAACATTATACAACTTAATAATGATAAAGAGAGGATATTTGCCAATACATGGTTCAATGGTGAATATTATTTTAAAAAGCGGAGATGAAGCTAATGTTGTTATCATGGGAGATAGCGGAGCTGGTAAATCTGAAAGTTTAGAAGCTTTTCGTAGTTTAAGCGAAGATTATATTTCAGATATGACTATTATCTTTGATGATATGGGAACTTTTAAAATAGAGGATGGATTAATTAATGGATATGGAACTGAGATTGGTGCATTTGTCCGATTAGATGACTTAGATCAAGGATACGCCTTTAAAGAAATGGATAGAAGTATATTTATGAATCCTGATAAGGTCAACGCTAGACTTGTAGTACCAGTAGCATCATATAAGGAAATATCAAAGGGACATCCAATAGACTTTTTCTTCTATGCTAATAACTACGACGGCGTTAATGAAGGAGAAAAGTATTTAGATTACTTTAAAACTCCAGAGGAAGCAATTAAAGTATTTAAAGCAGGTGCTAGAATGGCGAAGGGAACAACAACGGAGAAGGGGTTAGTAGAGTCATTTTTTGCAAATCCATTTGGGCCAGCGCAAAAGCAGGATGAAACAAATATTCTTATAGAAAAATATTTTAAGATAATGTTTGAAAATGGACAAGTGAAAGTTGGACAAATTAGAACTTGTTTAGGTGTAAAAGGGCAAGAAAAAAATGGGCCAAGAAATGCAGCTATAGAATTATTCGATGAAATTAAAGGCATGAAATAAATACTAAGGCACAATCAAATAAATAACAAGTCCAATTGCCAGCCTATTTACCATTATGCTACGTTGGCAAATTGACCCGCTATGAGGGCAATTTGCCGCCTTGTCTAACGAAAAATATCCATGGCAACTTTGGAATTGTTATTTATTTTCATGTGCCTAAAAGAGATTAAGGTAAATACTTTACCTTAATCTCTTTTTAATTTATCTCTTAAAGCCTTAAAAATATTTAAAGATCTATAAGAAATACTTGAAAAGTTTTGTCTTGATTGTCTATTATATAAATTCATTTTTAGCTTACTGAAAAATGATTCAAAGTGTCTAATTCTACCAACAGCTTTTTCTTTTGTAAAGCTCAATAATGAACTTGGTTTATCAAATAAAAAATTAGCTGGCACAAATTGAAATGCAAAAGACATTTTTTCAAATTGCATTAACGAAGCTATAGTTAAACTAAAATCAATAAGATAATAAATAATAATAAAGAAAATAAATACCTCACCAAGTGTTTTGGGAATATTATTGATTATGTTTACCACTATAGGATGTATTATCTTAATTATGCCTACCTCACCAACTCCCCAGAGTAGAGAATAAAGTAAACAAACACGACCATGTATATTAAATGGATCGCCAGTATAATCCCACCATTTTGTCTTAAATGCTTTTTCTAATACAAAACCAGTAATATATTCTAAGACTGTTGTAAAGAAACAGGCTAAGAAGAATAAGGCGAAAATATTATGTTTGTAGTTATCAAGAAAGACTACAAGAAATAAGACACCAAATCCATATATAGGACAAAAGGGACCATATAAAAAGCCTCTATTAACAAACCTACGTTCATTTTTAAAATAATACAAGACTTCGAGGCACCAGCCAGCAAATGAATAGAATACAAAAAAATATATTAAATTATAAAAATTAAAATTTAATACTGTACGCAAATGTATACTAACCTCCTAGTAAAATATAAGTATTAATAATTTATTCCATTATATATCAAAACATAGCTAAAGAAATATTAATTTTACATTAAAAATTTCTTATCACTATGTATAAAGCTTAAGTATAAATAAATATTATATTGAGATTAGCAGCTATAGAATTAGCGTTTAAGTCATTTTTATTTTAACAAATATAATATTAATATTTATTATGCTGCATTATACTCTAGATCTTTCTTGAACGAAAAAAGAGATAGAATATAAACTGGCAATTCCAACTAAACAATAAATTATTGTAGATAACATTGAAAAACTTCCAAAAAGGAAATCTACTAAGTTAAATCTAAAAAAACCTATTAAGCCCCAATTAATGCCGCCTATAATTATAAGGGCAAGTGAAATTGAATTTAAAATTTTCATAAAAAACACACTCCTTATTATAAGATACCTTTAGTATGTATATAAAAATGTGTTTTTATTCTATTTTTTTATAATTATTCTAATGATATATTTCTGTCTATAGGTTGAGATAGAGAAATAAATGTATCAGTTCTTTGTACTCCATCAATGTTATTTATCTTGTTAAGTAAAACATTCTGCAAATCTAAAATATTAGCACATACAACTTTAGCAAACATAGAATAATCACCAGTAGTTAAATGCAATTCAACTACTTCCTTTATGTTTGACATTTGGTCAAATACATAGTTAAAAGAAGATGTTTTATCAACATAGATACCTACAAAACAACATACATCGTATCCTAGCTTAGGAAGGTTTAAAATTATTCTAGAACCTTTTATTATTCCTAGATCTTCCATTTTCTTCATTCTTACATGAATAGTACCACCGCTTACGTGGCATATTCTGGCAATCTCCAAGTAAGGAGTTCTACAATCTTTTATTAATAAGTCAAGTATTTGTAAATCTAATTCATCTAAATGATTATTTGAAATTAAATTCATTATATCACCTCATATCTTTTATATCATATACTTTTTCTATTTTATCAAATATACGCGAATAATTAAAGATAAAACTATAAATTTGTTAAAAAAAAATTATAATATTGATATTTTAATAAAAATTATTACTTTTTGATTATAATGTATACTGATGAAATCAACACCAATTAAAAGGAATGCTTGATAATAGTTTATATATAAATTATCATTAACCATATAGACTTTTTTATAGGAGGATATGTGAGTAGATGAATCTTTTTACATCAATTATTTTATTTGTAGTAATGCTTCTTGTTATATTTGTAGCTTATGCATTATGCAAAAAATTTATATTTGGTAAAGTGCGTATAAATAAGTGGATACCTTTAGCGATAGCTGCAGTATTATTTGCGGCCCAAATATTCGTAGGTGCATCAAATACTTATATTTCAAGTGGATTATCTATTTTTGCAGTTCTATTTTTCTTATGGTTCATGGATATTACACAAAGAGGCGGACTTAAGAAAAAAGAAAAGCAAATAGTGATTAAGCCAAAAGCTAAACCAAATAGAGTTAAAAAAAATAAATAGAAACATAGAAAAGAAATAGAATGTATGATTTATAACAATGTAAATGTTTTGAAATTATATATTCTATTTCTTTTTATATGAATTATTTTTTTAAGAATATATATGCGTTGCAAAAAATCTTCATCATAATTCTAAAAATATTGCAAGAATTTTAGCTGTAATTGTGCATAGTGAATTATGAATTGCTAATTGCAACATATATATTTTAAGTATATAAACAATATTATTCTTGACCTCTAAAAATGGGAGAACTAATAGCGATTTTGTTATTATCCAGTGCTATTTTTATTACATACCACAACTCAGTTTTTAAGGGCTCGTGAGAATACAAGTATTTTACTTTATTTAAATTCAAGTTAGATATTTTTTTTATTATAGTCCCACCAGTAGATATTATATCAATTTCTAATATTTTGTGATTAGGATCATGGGCAAAAATTGAAAATTGTAAATTATCATCTTCCATAGGTATAATATCGCCCATAAATTCATTATTTATTGTAAAGTACATAGTTAAAGTTCTGGATTCTGTTGAATAAGTGTGTCGTTTTCTAAAAGCGTCGACTAGAGACTGAGTTGTAAGCTCTTCTGCAATTATACATGTTAAATTTTCATCGTCACCAAAGTTTAATCTATGATTATCCTGACCATTGATTGCGCCTAGTTTCCAGTTTTTATCGAGTAAATGGTAATAATATTTTTCATATCTTAAATACTTGTTTGGATAAGATCCATTTCCAACTTCTATTGAAGTTATTAGTTTATTTAAAATAGAGTTGTATTCTAAATATGTTATTGTTTTGTGGGGATGGTTAATTGAAATAAATGCATTAGGATTATTAAGCATCCATAAAACTAATAGTTGCATATTATTTACTGTTCCAGTAAAGAACCTGTTTGGATTTACTACATTAATGTCTCCAAACGGATTAGTTTTGCTTTCAAAACCAACCACAGCTAAAAAGTTTTCATGTTTTTTATTATAACGAACAGTTAAATATTTTAGCGCATCCCATCTACTTAGCTCAGAGCTTTTTACTTTTATTGTTTTTGTTAAATGATTATTATGGTCTGTTAAAATAAGGAAATTAAGGCCATTATGTCGTGCATAATCAAATGCTTCAATTGGAGTTCCATGTCCAGTGGAAAAATTGCAATGAGCATGAGGAATTCCATAGTAAAAATTCAGATCATCTATATTAAGCTTATTTTTAGGTGATTTTTTTTTCCCCAAAGTTATTACCTCTAAAAATTATTTATAGTATATATATATTGCAATGCACAATGCACAATTCACAATTAATAATTAATTATGGTTTAAATTATTATTTTATTTCGTATTTCTAAAGTGAGCAAAATAATGACAATAAGTGAATGTAATGTTAAAATAACCTTAGTGTTTAGTGAGGTGATTGTTATGGTGAAAATTTATAAAGACAAAAAACCTGTTTTGGATAGCGATATTTATATTTCAGAAACTGCAGTAATTATTGGAGACGTAACACTTAAGAAAAATGCGAATATATGGTTTGGTGCTGTTATAAGAGGTGATGAAGCATCAATAACTATAGGAGAGAATACAAACATCCAAGAAAATTGTGTGGTACATGTTGATTATGGATATAATACAGTTATAGGAGATGGTTGTACTATAGGGCATGGCGCAATAATCCATGGATGCACCATTAAAAATAATGTTTTAGTAGGTATGGGATCAATAATATTAAATGGAGCAAAAATAGGCAATAATACAATTATAGGAGCAGGAAGTTTAATAACTCAAAATAAAGAATTTGAAGATGGCGTTTTGATACTTGGAAATCCAGCAAAAGTGATACGAAAGTTAACACAAGAAGAAATTGAAGGAATTAAGAAATCATATATAAGTTATCTGGAATTGAGTAAAGATTTCAAGTAATTTAGATTTAACATGTTTTATATAAAGAAAAGATACGAGTTATTATCATATTGTGTAGTAATAAATTTACATTCAAGGTTCTAGTAATGTGAGTACCAAATTGAGGATAGCAATGTAGAAAGTTAATTTCAATATATAGAATGATCAAGAAAAGTAATAAAGAAGATAACATCGATTAAGTTGTTATGATTAATGGAGGAAATTAAAAATGATATCAGTAGGGCAATATAGTAAATTAAAAGTAAGTAAAAAAGTAGACTTTGGATATTATCTTGAAGATAATTTTGGTGATGAGGTCTTACTTCCAAACAGTGCGGCAAAGGGACATGAAATAAAAGAAGGCGACCAATTAGAAGTATTCATTTATAGAGATTCAAAGGATAGGATGATTTCAACTCTAAAAAAACCATTATTAACAGTTGGAGAGATTGGTTATCTAGAAGTTGTAAGCCAAAATAATATTGGGGCATTCGTAAACTTTGGGCTTGAAAGAGACTTATTCGTCCCATTAAAAGAGCAAAGTTACAAGCTTAAAGAAGGAAAAAAATATCTATTTTATATGTATGTAGATAAAACTGATAGATTAGCGGCAACTACTAGAATACACTCTTATTTAGATATAGCAGAAGAAGGTAAATATAAAGTTTCTGATGAAGTAAATGCTATAGTTTATGAAATAAATGAGAATGCGACCTTAAATGTTGCAATAGATGGTGAATATAGAGGGTTAATATTAGCCAATGAACATTTTGAGTACATATATCCTGGACAGGAAATAAAGGGAAGAGTTAAGAGGATTTATGAAGATGGGACTATTGGAGTTACAACGAGAAAGAAAAGGTTAGAAGCAAGAAGTGAATTAAGTGAAACAATACTTAATTATTTAAAAGCAAATGGTGGATTTATGCCTTATAATGATAAATCGTCACCTGATGATATAAAGAGAGAATTTAATACAAGTAAAAATTATTTTAAAATGACATTAGGCGGGCTAATGAGAGAGAAACTAATTACACAGGATAAAGAGGGAACTAGGTTATTGTAATAATATACCTATATAAGAAAATGAGATATTTAAAATGCTTAATTCTAAATATCTCACTTTTTATTTATGGAAATTATTGTACATCATTTGATATTCTTGTTCTGAATAATAAATTTTTAAGAGCTTTCCAGTTAAATGGTATTAAAGGATAAAAATATTTATCACCAGCTATTGTTTTTGTACTTGCCATAACTATTAGAATAAATATAATACCACCTATAAAGCCCCAGAAACCAAAGAATCCACAAAGTATAAGTAAAATCATCCTTGCAAATTTTAAAGCAAAATTCATTTCTATGCTAGGTTGAGTAAAGTCTCCTATGGTAACGATGGACATATATAATATAGACTGAGGAATAAACCAGCCTGTTTTTACAGCGTAATCACCAAGGATTAAACCACCAATCAAAGACATTGCACTTCCAAGTGGGCTTGGAGTATTTAAACCAGCCAGCTTTAATATATCAACAGCAAATTCTAAAAGCATGAATTGACCGAGCAGAGGCAAAGCAAATTCCTCTTGCGGTTTCAAGAAGTCAAAATAACTCGGTATAAAAATATTCCCATTTACAATCATCAAATAGACTGGAGTTAATAATATTGTCGCTAACATTACGAAATTTCTAACAATTCTTAGGTAGTTTCCAGTGAATAAAGGGAAATAATAATCATTTATATCTTGTAAAAAATCGAAAATTCCTGTTGGGAGAATTATTACGTTTGGAGAATTATCCACAATAATAATTATTTTTCCTTCAACTATATGTGCAGCAGCTACATCAGGCCTTTCGGTAAATCTTACCTTTGGAAATGGATTAAGCCAATTTTTTGTGCACATTACATCAACTAAACTTTGGTCAGAAAGCGTTAAAGCTTTTATATCTACTTTTGATATGCTATCAATTATTAAATCAAGAACTTTTTTATCTGCTACTCCATCTATATACGCGATACATACATCTGTTTTTGAGACATTACCAACTTGATGTATATCAAAAACTAATCTAGGATCTCTTATTCTTCTTCTAATGAAACCAGCATTAAATACTAACTTTTCAATGAAGCCATCTCTTCCACCTCTTAAAGTTTTTTCCTTTTCAGGTTTTGATGAATCTGAACCTGGATAAGTACGCAAATCTAAGAGTATAAATGAATCATAGCCATCAACATACATTATTGTTTGGCCAGATAATAACGCGATTAAAATTTTGTCTAAATCAGTTTCAGTTTTAACGGATACGTGTGAAACTTTATTGTTGATAAAGTCATCAATTGTTTTGTATGAATTCATTGTTTCAGGTGTTATCTTAAAGAAAGATTTTAATATTTCCTCCATGATAGCATCTTTAATAAAACCATTCAAAAAATATAAAACAGAGCTTCTTCCCCCAACAATGAAGTTTCGTTCAACGATATCGAAACTTTTATCTACAACTAAATTTGAATGAATTAAGTCAATATTTGCTTGGTAATTGTTTGCAACATTCAATTATTTTACCTTCTCTCTCTATTTAAATATACATATCTAGTATGTTACAGATAAGAAATAGTATTCATGTTTATCAAATATATAAGTTTATAATTCTTTATACAATTATTAGAGGGAGAAGTTTTTTTATGCTATTTCACTTTTATAGGTGATGCATTTCTTATAAATATGAAAAGTTTTTTGGGTATAGTGCACTTTTTGTACGCAAAGTTTTTAACTGTACTTGATAAGTTCCTAATTGTGGTTCGAACTTTTTTTGTGTGAAATGATATTGGTTGAACTGTGTGATCTCTTTAAAGGAGTATACTTTTTTCAGAAGTGAAAAGATATTAACTGTGATTAATAAGTTCCTAATTGTGCTTCGCACTTTTTTTAACTGTGATATGATCGTAATTGCACTTCGTGCTCTTTTTAGCTGTGCGTACTTTTTTCTAATGTGTAAAGATCTTAATGTGCTGTCGCACCTTCTTCAAAGCTGAAAAGATCTTAATTGTGCTGTCGCACTTTTTTTAAAGGTGAAAAGATTTTAATGTGCTATCGCACTTTTTTTAAAGTAAAAAGTTCTTAATGTGCTATCGCACTTTTTTCAAATGTGCATATTTTAATAGTATCAATACTATTAGAAGGTGAAATGGATGTGCGGAATTGCTGGATTAGTAAATTTTAAAAAGAATATAGTACAAGATAAAGATATATTAAATAATATGATAAAGACTTTGGAGAAGAGGGGACCTGATGCAAAAGGATATTATATATCTCCAAATGTTTTATTAGGCCATAGAAGGCTTATAGTTGTAGATCCAGAAGGTGGATTGCAACCTATGACTAAAATATTTGAGGGTAAGAAATACACATTGGTTTATAATGGTGAGCTATATAATACTGAGGATTTAAGAAAAGAATTAAAGGCTAAAGGATTTACTTTTGATTCTTATTCAGATACTGAAGTATTGCTTACATCGTATATTTGTTGGGGGAAGGACTGTGTAAATAAGCTTATAGGTATATTTGCATTTGGAGTTTTTGATGAAGATAAAAGAGAAGTTTTTTTAGCTAGAGATCAAATGGGGGTTAAGCCATTATTCTATACTGTTCATGATAATACCCTTGTTTTTGGTTCTGAGATAAAAACTCTTTTAGCAGATCCAAGAGTTAAAAGAGAAATTGATATGGAAGGATTAACTGAAATATTTGGGCTTGGACCTGCGACAATACCAGGAAGCGGAGTATTTAAGAATATAAAAGAAATTGCACCAGCCAACTGTTTATTAGTTTCAGGTGATGGAAACATTAAAAAGTGGGAATATTGGACAGTTGAAGCAAAAGAATTTCATGAAACAGCAGAAGAAGCAATAGTTCATGCGAGAGAATTATTAATAGATGCAGTAAAGAGACAATTAGTTGGAGATGTACCTGTTTGTACATTCCTATCAGGGGGATTAGACTCCTCAATTATATCAGCAATAGCTGCTGAGGAATTTAGAAAACAGGGAAAGAAGCTTACTACTTATGCGATTAATTATGAAGACAATGAAAAGTATTTTAAAGCGTCATTATTTCAACCGACATCAGATGAATACTGGTCAGAAGAAATGGCAAAGTTTATAAATAGTGATCATAGAAAAGTAGTTTTGAATCATTCAGATTTAGCAGCTGCATTAAGAGATGCTGTAATATCAAGAGACTTACCAGGTATGGCAGATATTGATTCATCAATGCTTCTATTTTGTAAAGAAATTCGTAAAGATTTTGTAGTTGGACTTACAGGAGAGTGCGCTGATGAAATCTTTGGCGGATATCCTTGGTTTACAAGGGATGAAATGTTCTATTTAGATACATTCCCATGGTCAAGGTTTGTTAATGATAGAAAGGCTATAGTTAATAAGAAATTAAAAAATATGCCGCTAGAGGAATTAGTTAGAACTCAATATGAAAAATCTCTAAGTAAAGTCCCTCATCTTGATGGGGAGAGTAAGAGAGATTATAGGATGAGGGAAGTATCGTATTTAAATCTAAAATGGTTCATGGTTCAGCTTCTTACAAGAAAAGATAGGACTAGTATGTATAATGGATTAGAAGCAAGAGTTCCATTTGCAGATATTAGATTGGTTGATTATGCGTTCAACTTGCCAGCGGATGTAAAATTATATAAAGGTAGAGAAAAAGGATTATTAAGAGCAGCCTTTGAAGGAATATTGCCAAATGACATTATATACAGAAAGAAGAGTCCATATCCTAAGACACATAATCCAGTTTATACAGACATTGTATGTAAGATGATAACTGAGATTTTAGATAAGAAATCTTCACCAATTCATGAAATCATTGATGAAAAGGTAGTTAGAGAGATAATACTCACAAAAGGAGAATCATATAAAGCTCCATGGTATGGGCAGCTAATGACTGGACCACAATTGCTTGCTTTCTTGATTCAAGTAAATATTTGGCTTGAAGAATATAATGTTAATCTACTAATTTAATTTTTAATTCATAATGCACAATTATGGGTAAGCTACTTTGGAGTTTTAAAAATATATATCTAAAAATTTAATCTTTAATTGTGAATCGTGAATTAAAAAAGTTCTGCCTTCCAGCAGAACTTTTTTCTAGATATATTTGAACTTTACAGATATTTCTTTAATTTCACCTTTTGAATTTTTTCTAATTGAAAATTGTTTTATGTCTTTAAAATCATTTTCTAATTGATAAGTTAATTCTGTAATAGTAGCTTTAGCTTTCTTAGTTAAACCACCATCTTCAATAATTTCAAATCTTGATTTTCTGCAAGTTGTTTCATCATTTTTATCATCAATAATTACATAATATTCAGGTGCTTCTTCTATGACCACATATTCCTTATTTAAAGTTAAAGTTGAACAAAGATCATTATCTATACATTTTATTATCATTTTAATACCTCCTAAATCCCTTTTATATGATAGATTGTACTATAGATATTATCTTGTTTCAACTATAATTAAAAAGATAAAAAAAGTTTGTCAATATTCATAAAAATTGATCATTAAAATATTGTAATAAATGTAATATTTTAATTACCTTATGCTTATCTATGATATTTAATTAACTTAAATATTTCATTAAGCAAGAATGGGATTAAAGAAATACATATGACTAGAAGCCAATCTCTGGCACTTAAAATAAATACATTAAATACATCAGCGAAGAATGGAATTATAATTATTAAAAATTGAATACACATACCAAGTAGAATTGATAGCAATAAATATTTGTTTGTGAAGAGTCCAACCTTTAAAAGAGATTTTTCTCTGCTTCGCATAGAGAGTGAAAAAAATAATTGGGAAAAACTTAAAACTACAAAAGCTAAAGTTTGAGCATGAACTAGGGAGCTCATATACAATCTTTCACCAAGAAGAAAAGCAGATAATGTTACACCACCAATTAGTACACCATTTAAAGCCAGAAATAACCCCATGTGTTCTGCAAAAAGTGATTCTTTTGGATTTCTAGGTGGATGCTCCATTACGCTTGGATCCTTTGGATCTATACCAAGAGAAAGAGCAGGAAAACTGTCTGTTATTAAATTCACCCATAAAATATGAATTGGTAATAATGGTGGATCAAAATTTAATAGAATAGCTACAAATAAAGAAACTATTTCGCCCAAGTTACAGGACAATAAGAATATTATAGCTTTTCTTATATTTGCATAAATATTTCTTCCTTCCTCTACAGCTTTTACTATTGTGGTAAAGTTGTCGTCAGTTAAAATCATATCAGCAGCACCTTTAGCGACGTCAGTCCCTGTAATACCCATAGCAACACCTATATCAGCAGCCTTTAAAGATGGAGCGTCGTTAACGCCATCACCAGTCATAGATACAATATTCCCATGGAATTTAAATGCTTTTACAATCTTAACTTTATTTTCTGGAGAAACTCTAGCAAATACCTTATAATTGTTAACTATTTTATTAAATTCTTCATCGCTATAGCTATCAATTTCAGCGCCAGTCATGCATTCATTTATACTATTTGCAATTCCAAGTTCACTAGCAATTGCAAAAGCAGTATTTTTATGATCTCCAGTTATCATAATAGGAGTTATTCCAGCTTGCTTACATAAAGCAATTGATGGTTTAACTTCCTCTCTAGGAGGATCTATCATTCCCATTAATCCTACGAAAGTTAAATCTTTTTCGAGAGAATCTATGCTGACGCTTTCATCCTTTATGTCTTTATAGCTTAAACCGAGGACTCTTAAGGCTTCGTCAGACATTAGATTAGATATTTTTAGGATTTCATCCTTTTTTTCTTGTGTGAAATCAATTATTTCTCCATTTAATAAGATTTTGTTTGAAAGTTTAAGTAAATTATCAATAGCTCCTTTGGTGAAAACTTTAAAATGTGAATCGTATTTATTTACTGTAGTCATGAGCTTTCTATCGGAGTCAAAAGGAATTTCATCAACCCTTGAGTGATCTGTGCTTAAATCTTCTTTATATAAGTCATACTTGATTCCAGCATCAAGCAAAGCAATTTCAGTAGGATCTCCTGTTTTACTACCATCTTTTGAAGTAGCATCATTGCATAAAATCATTCCTTCAAACAACAATTTTGTATCATTATCACCTAGATCGCAATTATCAATAGATACAAGTTTATTATTTATACAGCATTTTTTTATTGTCATTACATTTAAAGTTAAAGTTCCAGTTTTGTCAGAGCATATTATATTAACAGAGCCTAAAGTTTCAACGGCTGGAAGTTTTTTTACTATAGAATTTTGCTTTATCATTCGCTGTACACCCATTGCTAGTACTATCGCAACAATTGCTGGAAGGCCCTCAGGAATTGCAGCAACAGCTAAGCTTATAGCTGTTAAAAGCATTTCGAACCAATCTCGTCCTTGAAACATTGATATGACAAAGATCAATATACAAATACCTACAGCTCCAAAACCTAAAGTTTTTCCAAGAGATGCAAGTCTTCGTTGCAAAGGAGTAGTATTATCCTCTTCTTTATTTAGCATATCAGCTATTTTTCCTATTTGTGTATTCATTCCAGTATTTACAACAACACCTGTTCCGCGTCCGTAAGTCACTAAAGTGGACATAAAGGCCATATTTATCATATCACCTATAGGTATATTGCCATTTGCAAGGGTAACATTACTATCTTTTTCAGCAGGGACTGATTCGCCAGTAAATGCTGACTCATCTATTTTTAAATTAGCACTTTCAATTAATCGTAAATCAGCAGGGAGATATCTTCCTGCATCTAGTACAATAATGTCACCCACAACAACTTCTTCAGAAGGTATTTCTTTTATAATACCATCTCGCTTAACTATGGCTTTTGGGGTAGATAATTTTTTTAATGCTTCGAGAGATTTTTCAGCCTTAGATTCTTGAAATACCCCTATTAGGGCATTTATTAAAATTACAAGCAGTATCACGATTGTGTCACTATATTCGTGCATAAATGCAGAAATAATTGCTGCAACTAAAAGTATATAAATCATAACATCGTTTATTTGAGATAAGAATAGCTGCCAAAGGCTCTTTTTGCTTTGAGAAGCTAATTTGTTTTCTCCATATTTTTCAAGGCGCTCTTTTGCCTCTGATTCGGAAAGCCCAACATCAGGATTAACATTTAATTTTTGTAGAACTTCTTGTGAAGGTGCATCAAACCACATGGATAACATCACTCCATTCATAATTTAGTATATACATATATATATTAGAGGTTTAATGAATTTATATACATGGGAAAAAATGAAATATACATATCAAAATCAAATATTAAGTAGAGAAAATAACTGGATTTTGATATAATTAATTATATATATTGCAAAAATAATTATTCATAATCATTTTAAAGACATTGCAAGAATTTTATCTTTAATTGTGAAATGTGAATTGCAACATATGTACAATAGAGCGTAATTAGCTATTTTTAGAGTTTTAAACTTTTAGATAAACTTTATTTTTGAGTTAAGAAAGGATTGAATATACATGGAGATTGGTAGAGTGCGAAGAGGTACCGTAACTTCTGAGAGAAAAATTGTTCCTGAAAAAAAGGATTTTTCCCAAAGTTTTAGTCAGGAAAGACATAAAAAATCAGAAGAACAACTCAAAAAAATGATAGATGACATAAAAAAAAGGGGTAACAGGCTCGTAACTACTAAGACTTATGTTGATGTAGTTATGTACAAGAAGATGATAAAAGAATATTTAGAATCGATACTAAAGTTCATGTATGAGACTAAAAAAGATATTAGCTTTTGGCAGACTCAGTATTTCGTAACGGTTGATACTGTTGATGGAAAACTTGAAGAATTAACAAAAGCACTCCTTTCTGATGAAAAAGATAATATAAATATAGCGTCAACAATTGATGAAATTCAAGGGATGATTGTTGATATATATAGATAATAAATGATATACGTGTTGCAATAACATATTCACATTTACAAGGCTATTAAGTTAATCGTTCAATCAAGATGGGAATGTGGAAATCTAATTTCAGTAAGTATATAAATGTATATTTTTTATAAATAGAAATATATTAGAACATGTTTAATAATTATTCTACATGTTCTTTTGTCGTTTTTAATCTTTATTGAAATTATATATAGATACCCCAATTAAGCCCCGAACTCATGCATATGTCTCGCCGAAATAAGAATTATGCTATTGTTCCAGTTTCTAAGGAAATTATGATGGATGATTCTAAGATCACAAGTTGCACCCAAGATGCTAGCCTCAAAGGCGAGCTTTGAACTAGCATACTTGGAACAACTTTTAATCTAAGAATCAAAACCATCAAATTCCTAATGAAACATTTCACAAAAGCATAATTCTTATTTCTAGTTGAGATATATTTCATAGTATAAATCTAACTTATAATTGGGTCATCTATATAGATATCCAATAAAAAATTGGAGTTATTAGATGAAAATATTTACAAGGTTGATAAAAATTTAAGTTCATATCTTCACTAGAAATCATAAATATATTTTCACAGCTTTTCGGAACAAAATATTTATGATTTCGGTAAGTTATCACATAAATATAGTTTTAAAGTTGGATATTCATACAGATTTGGTATTTCAATTTTAATATGTTATTATAATTAATAGTGAATATCAATTAATTAATATTACTATTAAGTATTTTGATTTAATTCTTAATTTAGATATTAATATTTTTTAGGGGGAATTAGAATGAAAAAAAAGGTATCATCATTTTTGATTATGATATTGTGCGTTCTTACATTTGCAGGTTGTGGCAGTAGCTCAAATCAAAGCAAATCTGAAGATAATAAGAAATCAACAAAAGATATTAGCTTTGTAACACCAGATGGGCTTACAGCTATAGCAGTAGCTAAACTTATAAAAGAAAAACCGGAAATTAAATCTGGATACAATGTTAATTATACTATTGAGCAAAACTCTGACAGCTTAGTTACAAGCGTTATGAAGAGTGAGCCAGATATTGCAATTGTTCCTTCAAACGTGGCGGCAACTGTGTTTAGTAAGAACAAGGAATATAAAATAGCAGGAACAGTTGGATTTGGATCGTTTTATATAGGTACAACTAATCAAAATCAAAGCGTTGAAGATTTAAAAGGAAAAGAAGTTTACAATATTGGGAAGGGATTAACGCCTGATATAATTGCAAGAACAATACTTAAAGAAAAAGGTATTGATGTAGATAAAGAAATTAACTTTAGTTATGTAAATACAGTAAATGAGCTTGCACCAATAATTTTATCTGGAAAGTCAGAATATGCAGTAATTCCAGAACCAGCTTTATCAACAGTTCAGAGTAAAAATGATAAGTTTAATGTAATGCTAAATTTAAATGAAGAATGGAAAAAATTAAACGACTCTCAATATGGATATCCTCAATCAACAATTATAGTTAAGAAGGAATTGTTAGAAAATGATAAGGAATTTGTTTCAGAACTTTTAAAACAAGTTAAAGATTCAGAAGAGTGGATATATAATAATAAAGAAACTGTTGGAGATTATTGCGAAGAAATAGGAGTTTCGGCAAAGAAGCCAATAGTAGTAAAAGCTATTGATAGGTCAAATATAAAATACGTAGGAATAAAGGATTGTTATAAAGAATATGAAACTTATTTTAAAAAATTAAATGAATTTGATCCAAAAACAATAGGAGGAAGTATACCAAATGATGAAATATTCATGGAAAAGTAGATTATATACTTTACTATCATGTATATTTTTCATAGGGATATGGCAGCTAATTGCAGTAATAATAAATAATGACATATATATTCCAAGATTAGAACAAGTATTAGAAGCTATTAAGAATATTTTTGGTGATAAAAATTCGTTAAAGATAATTTTTAGCAGTTTTTACAGGACTGCGACTAGTTATGTATTAGCTTTGATTTTTTCAATGATTTTAGGGGTGCTCGCAACAGTGTATCCCTTTTTCAAGTATTTAATGGAGCCTGTAAATTCATTTAGCAAGACAATTCCAACTATGGTGTTAGTAGTTCTTTCATTGGTGTGGTTTGATAAGGATAGTACACCATTTGTTGCAGGATTTGCTATCATTTTTCCAATCCTTTATGAAGGTATACGAAATAACCTTTTGCAAATAGATAAAAAAATAATCGATATGACGAAGATATATGAAGTGAGCCTAAAAAACAAGGTCAAAAAGATCTATATTCCAACTATGAAATTTTATTTTATGAGCATCTTTGTATCGACATTTTCATTGACTTTTAAAGTTGTAATTGCAGGAGAAGTATACGGGCAGCCAAAGTTTGGGATAGGATCACAGATACAGGTAGAAAAAGTTAATTTTAATACTCCAGGGATTTTTGCATGGATTGTAATTATTGTCATTGTATCTCTAGTTTTAGAGTTTTTAAATAAGTTGTTAAGGAAAAGAACATATAGGTGGTCCAAATGAATATAAGTATTAAAAATCTAAATAAGTCATATGGAACTGAGAAAATTTTTGAGAATTTCAACATAGATTTTTACGACGATAAGATAAATTGTATAATAGGAAAATCTGGGTGTGGAAAGAGTACTCTATTAGACATTATAGCAGGTATAATAGATGTTCAAAGTGGAGAGATAAGTGGCGTTTCATTAAGTGATATAAGCTATATATTTCAAGAAGATAGGTTAATTGAGTGGCTTACTGTTAAAGAAAACTTGGAAATTGCATTAGAAAAATATTTCAAGGATCCTGATTTAGAGAATAGAATTGATGAAGTATTAAATTTAGTTGGAATTTACGATACAAAAAACAAATATCCAAATGCACTTAGCGGAGGAATGAGACAAAGAGTTAACATAGCAAGAGCATTTGGAAAGCCATCAAAGGTCATTTTAATGGATGAGCCTTTTAAATCTTTAGATTATAAGTTGAAATATGCCATAATTGATGAATTTAAAAATTTATTAGATAAAGAAAAAAGAATGGTTATATTGGTTACTCATGATCTGGATGAAGCTATATATTTCCGAGGGAATATAATAGTATTTAATAATAAGCCAGTTAAAATAGCAGGAGCATTCAGTGAGAATTTGGATAAATGTAAGGAAGAAATTTTAAATATAATATAAAAGTTATATAGTAGGAATGTACTACTAGTACACATTTTTAATTATATATACAAATTTTGCTTCCAACTAAAACGAATAAGAAACTTGCTATTACAAAACTGGAAATACCCAAAAATTTTTTATTTGCATTTAATAAATTAATGCCAAGCAATGTATCACAAAGGCCTAAGCAAATAAAGATTAATGGGAAAAAATAATCTGGATCAGATTTACTTGCTATGATATTTAGTGAAAATAAAGGCAATAGAATTGCTAAGCAGAAGCTTACAAAATAAAATAGCTTTTTCATAAAAGTTATTCACCACCTTACAATTGGGAAATTATGTATTATATTAAAGTATATACAAGCCATATGAATTTTATTCATTAGAGGAAGGAGATTTTAAATGATAAAAAAATTTATTTCATTTTATAAACCGTATAAATTATTATTTATTTTAGATTTAGTAGTAGCACTTATCGCATCTTTATGCGATTTAGTATATCCAGTTATGACAAGGGATCTAGTAAATGAATCGATTCCTAATAAAGATTTAAGGACAATTATTGTATTTGCCATAGCATTACTTATAATTTTTGGAATCAAGGCTGCATGTGGTTACTTCATGCAGTATTGGGGACATGTTGTAGGTGTTAGAATGCAGGGGGATATGAGAAGACATATATTTAAGCACCTTCAAAAATTACCTAATAGCTTTTTTGATAATAATAAAACAGGGGATATAATGTCTAGAATAATTAATGACTTAATGGATATCTCAGAGCTTGCTCATCATGGGCCAGAAGATTTATTTATATCAATAGTGATGCTTATAGGTTCATTTATAATATTGTGTACAATCAATATACCTCTTACAGTTTTAATATTTGCATTTATACCATTTATAGTATGGTTTACTTTATATGAGAGAAAGAAGATGAATAAAGCTTTTCTTGAAACTAAAGTAGAAACAGGAGCAGTCAATGCAAATCTTGAAAATAGTATTTCAGGAATAAAAATATCAAAAGCATTTGTAAGTCATGAAGCTGAAGAAGAAAAATTTGAAAAAGGAAATAAAAGATTCATCAATGCCAGAGAAAGAGCATACAAAGTAATGGCAGAATATTCTTCTGGTGCAGGATTTGGAATGGACGTGCTAAGTTATGTAGGTTTAATAGGAGGAGGAATATTTACACTTATTGGACTTATAAACATTGGAGATTTTATGGCATATATGCTGTTTATAAAAATCTTTATGACCCCAATAAAGAAACTTATTGATTTTATGGAACAATTTCAAAATGGAATTACAGGTTTCCAAAGATATATAGAAATAATGAGTCAAGATAAAGAAAAAGATAAAGCAAATGCAACTGAACTTGAAAATGTTAAAGGGGAAATAGAATTTAAAGATGTTAATTTCAGCTATGAAGGAAAAGAAGTCTTAAAAAATATTTCTATTAAGATAAATAAAGGAAAGATGTTAGCGTTAGTAGGAGCTTCTGGTGGAGGTAAAACAACATTTTGTAATCTTATCCCAAGATTTTATGAAGTTGATAGTGGAGATATTTTAATAGATAATAAGAGTATTTATGATGTTAAATTAGATTCTCTTAGAGAGAATATTGGAATAGTTCAGCAAGAAGTTTTCTTATTTACAGGAACAATAAGAGATAATATACTGTTTGGAAAGACAGATGCAACTGAGGAAGAATTATTAAGAGCTGCTAAGATGGCTAATATTCATGAATTTATAAATACATTGCCAGAAGGATATGATACCTACATTGGTGAGAGAGGTGTTAAATTATCTGGTGGGCAAAAGCAGCGTATTTCCATTGCTAGAGTTTTTCTTAAAAATCCTCCAATATTAATTTTGGATGAAGCAACATCGGCACTAGATAATGCAACAGAACGCATAATTCAAGAATCCCTAGAAAAGTTATGCGCTGGAAGGACAACCATAGTAGTTGCACATAGATTGTCTACCATTAAGAATGCAGATGAAATTATTGTACTTGGAAAAACAGGTATAATAGAAGCAGGAACTCATGAAGAATTAATGGAGAAACAAGGAGAGTACAGTAATTTACATAGACTAGCAGCAGTGTAAACTTTAGATAAAAGAAGGTTGCCAAAAACCATATGTTTTGGCAACCTTTTATTAGTTATTAGATTCATTTTTTAATGAATTTAGTAATTGTACTTTTTTATATAGAGTAGATACATCCACATCAACATCCATAGCTTGAGCAAGCTTGTTATGCAATTCAGTTTGAGTAGCATTCTTCTCAGAAGTCTCAGAATCTTTTATTTTATTGTTGAACTTTGCCTGAACTAATCTGGAGTTTTCTTCACTTTTTAATCTTGCCATATTTTCCAATTCATTTGAAAAAGTCGTTGAATTGTCATTTGATGATGATTGTGAAGCTGATGAATGCAAAGTATTGTCAAAAGATTTAGCATTATTTTGTTTTTTATTGGAAGGATTTCGAGGGTTAGTATAAGGTCTCTTTATTATTTTATTATCTATAGCAGCACCAGATACACTAGCCACAATATATTCACTTCTAGAAATTATTCTGTTATCACTCATATAATATCCCCTCCCTAAAATTATAAATTCAGCTTCAATAATTAGTATTAATATATTACTTATATATTCGTATATCTACTAGAAAAGTTTACTAAATATTCTATAATATAATGTATATTTATTAGATTAATATATATACGTTGCAAAAATAATTATTCATCATAATTATAAAAATATTAAAAGAATTTTAGCTGTAATTGTGAATTGCAACATATATAATATAATAAGAGAGTAAAATATATGATGATATAATAAATTTATACTTAACATTCTAAAGCTTAAGCACTTATTTAAGAATGGAAGATTCAAATTCAATTGAAAGATATGATACAGAGATTCTAAATAATAGTATAAAAAAATAGTATGAACTACTTTTTAGCTAAGTTCATACTATTTTTTAACTTTATTTTATAAATATTATTCTACTTCGTATATCCAGCCTTCTGGAGCTTCAACATCACCAAGTTGAATTCCTAAAAGTAAGTCATATAATTTTTGAGTTATAGGACCAACTTCAGTTTCGCTAAAGAATACATGCAATTTATCGTCATGTTGGATTCCACCAATAGGAGTTATTACTGCAGCAGTACCGCAAGCACCAGCCTCTTTAAATTGATCTATTTCATCAATAAATACTTCTCTTTCATAAACAGGCATTTTTAAATAATGTTCAGCAATGTAAAGAAGAGATCTCTTTGTTATACTTGGCAAAATAGATGGTGATTTAGGAGTAACGAATTCATCATTTTTAGTTATTCCAAAGAAGTTTGCAGCACCTATTTCTTCTATCTTTGTATGAGTAGCTGGATCTAGGTAAATACAATCAGCAAATCCTTTTTTTACAGCTTCAGCATGAGCTTGTAATGAAGCAGCATAGTTACCACCAACTTTATTTCCACCAGTACCATGAGGAGCAGCTCTATCAAAGTCATCTAAAACTATATAATTGCAAGGAGATACACCATCTTTAAAATAAGGTCCTACTGGTATACAAAATACACCGAAAATATATTCTGGAGCAGGCTTAACACCAATGTTGTTACCAACTCCCATTAAATATGGCCTAATATATAGAGTTGCACCACTTCCATAAGGTGGTACATATTTTTCATTTGCCTTTACAACTTGTTTAACTGCATCGATAAATTTTTCTTTTGGAATATGTGGCATAAGAAGTTTGTCACAGCTTTCATTCATACGATCTGCATTTAAGTCAGGTCTAAATAATTGAATTTTACCTTCTTTTGTTGTATATGCCTTAAGCCCTTCAAAACAACTTTGGCCATAGTGAATAACCGTAGAAGCTTCACTTATGCTAAGCATATTGTCTTCAACAAGTTTTCCTTCATCCCATTTTCCATCTTTCCAAACTGAAATATAACGAAGATCTGTTTTTATGTAATCAAATCCTAATTTACCCCAGTCTATATCAGCTTTTTTCCCCATTTTTATATTCCTCCAAATCTATAAGGCTTATTGCCATTGTTTATTATTGTTATTTAATAACATCTATTTTAGCACTATCTAAAAAAAATTTCCACACATTTGAAAAAAGTACGCACCTATAAAAAGAGCACGAAGTGCAATTAAGATCTTTTCACCTATAAAAAGAGCACGAAGTGCAACCAAGATCATTTCACATTTGAAAAAAAGTGCAAGCACAATTAAGAACTTATTAAACATAACTTGATAGAGATTTTGTACATACTTTTAAGTGAATATCTCAACTGGAAATCATATATATTTTTGTGTAGAAAACATTTGAAAATGAGCTGTTAAAGGTTCCTAGTTGTAAGTTGTTCAAATTTAGCTTGTCACGCTGAAAGCGGGAGCATGCTGAATTGGGCGCAACTTGCAACTTAGAGCCTTCAGCGATATTTTAATAGTTTTTCGGAACAAAAATATATATGATTTCAGCTAGCTATTCCCAAGCCTTAGCATCTGATGGCATACGCCAGTCACCTCTAGGACTTAAAGAAATACTTCCGACTTTAGGTCCATCAGGAAGAGCACTTCTTTTAAATTGTTGAGTAAAGAATCTAAAAATAAATTTATCAAGCCATTTTTGTATTTCCTCATCAGAGTAATCATCTTTAAAGGCAGCCCTAGCTAAAAAGAATATTCTCTCTTTAGTTGAGCCATGTTTAATAAAGTGATATAAGAAGAAATCATGAAGCTCATAAGGACCTACAATATCTTCCGTTTTTTGAGCGATTTCACCGTTAGCATCCTTAGGTAATAATTCAGGGCTTACAGGTGTATCTAGTATATCCATAAGAATATCGCGTACAACTTCAGTAGATTCATGTTGAGCTACATATTGAACTAAATATCTTACAAGAGTTTTTGGAATAGATGGATTTACAGAATACATTGACATATGATCTCCGTTATATGTACACCAGCCAAGAGCAAGCTCTGATAAATCACCAGTACCTATTAAGAGTCCTCTTTCTTTATTAGCAATATCCATTAAAATTTGGGTTCTTTCTCTTGCCTGAACATTTTCGTAAGTTACATCATGAATGTCTTTATCATGACCAATATCTTCAAAATGTTGAAGAGATGCTTTAACTATATTTATTTCTCTAAGGTCTGTATCTAATTCCTTACATAAATTAATAGCATTATTGTAAGTTCTATCAGTAGTACCGAAACCAGGCATAGTAATGGTTACTATATTCTTTTTGTCAATACCAAGCAATTCAAAAGTCTTTACTATTACAAGTAAGGCTAATGTAGAATCCAATCCCCCTGAAATCCCAACTATAGCTTTTTTTGATCCTGTATGCTCTAATCTCTTTGCTAAGCCAGCAGCTTGAATATTAAATATTTCTTTGCAGCGAACTTCTCTTTCTTTTTCGTAAGAAGGTACAAATGGATGTTTATCCACAAATCTATCAAATGTGCTTATTGAAGCATCACTAAATTCAAATTTAATCACGTTAGGATTCTTATTGATAAATTTAGATGAATCTCTAAAGCTCAAGTTTTTCATTCTTTCAGACTTTAATTTGAATACATCAACTATAGAATATATTACTTCGTTTTCTCTTTGAAATCTGTCATTTTCTTTTAATAATGAACCATTTTCACTTATTAATAAATGCCCGCTAAATAATACATCTGTAGTGGATTCATGAACACCAGCAGAAGAATATATATAGCTGCAGATTGATCTAGCACTTTGATTTGATATCAGGCTTTTTCTATAATCCATCTTACTAACAAGCTCATTTGATGCAGAAAGGTTTCCGATTATATGAGCGCCCATAAGAGAAAGGTAAGAGCTTGGTGGAATTGTTACCCATAAGTCTTCACAAATTTCAACTCCAAAGTTTGCGATACTTGATGAAAAAATTAAGTTTACTCCAAAAGGAACATCTTTTTGGAATGGTAAATCCACTCTTTCATCCTCAACTGAAAGACCTTCAGTAAACCATCTTTTTTCATAGAATTCACTGTAATTTGGAAGATATGACTTAGGAACTATTCCTAAAATACTTCCTTTAAATAATAGAAAAGCACAATTGTATAAAGTACTTTCGCAGATAAGTGGTGCACCTACAGCAATTAAAATATCATCGCCTTTAGTAGAATCTAATATTTCAAAAATTCCATCTAAAGCTTTGTTTAGTAAGTATTCTTGCAAAAATAAATCTCCGCAAGTATAAGCTGTTAAGCAAAGTTCTGGGAAAACTATGAATTTACTTTCGTTTTTTACTGCATCATTTATGCACTGTAAAATATTTTTAACATTATAATCAACATCTGCAACTCTAGTTTTAGGGCAAGCAGCTGCGACTTTTATAAAATCCATTTAATCACTCCTTGCAATTATAAAGTTTAAGTTTTTTTATTGGTTTATAAGATATAGTTCTAATATAATTAAATACGTTTTAAGTATATTTTGCTTAGTAAACATAAACATATCCTAATAATTATATACTAACATGTTTGTGAAATCAAAAAAAGATAAAAGGTATAAAATAACTCTTTTTAAGTTAATAAATATCTTGAAATATTCATAAATACACTGTATAATATAAAATAAGATTACAAATTCCAGTATGTATGTAAAAATTGGACAGTAGATCTTAGAACTAATATTATGATATTTTTAAGGAGGGAAGTTGTATGGGGGCGGCAGTTTTTTGGTTAGTTATAGCTATATGCGTATTTGCAATAGATATTTTAACTAGTAATTTTTGTTTTACACTATTCGCAGTAGGTGCTGTCGTAGCTGCAGTGTGTGGAGTAATGGAAGTACCATTTATAATTCAAATAATAGTATTTTCTGTACTGAATATAATATCATTTGCAGTTGGATACCCGTTACTCAAGAAAAAATTTAAAGCAGCAAACGAAAGAATACCACTTATGGAAGAAACATATGTAGGAAAAATTATGATAAGCGAAAAAGAGATTAGAGATAAAGCCCAAGTTAAAGTTGGTGGAGAATATTGGACTGTAATAAATGAAGGCGATATTATTCACAAAGGGGACAAGTTTACTATCAAAGGAATAGAAGGTATAAAATTAAAAATTGAAAAGGTTCAGGAGGACTAGATTATGAGTGTTATTATAATTTTAGGGGTTATTTTACTATTAATATTAATAGTAGTTATCTCATCAATTAAGGTTGTAAATACAGGGCATTTATATGTTGTAGAAAGATTCGGACAATTCCATAGAGTATTGGAACCAGGATTACATTTTATTGTGCCATTTGTAGATTTTGTTAGAAGGAAGATTTCTACAAAACAACAAATTTTAGATGTGGAGCCACAATCGGTTATAACTAAAGATAATGTTAAAATATTAGTAGACAATGTTATATTTTATAAGGTATTGAATGCAAGAGATGCAGTTTATAATATTGAAAGTTTTCAATCAGGTATAGTATATTCAGCTACAACTAATATGAGAAATATATTAGGTAATATGTCATTAGATGAAATTTTATCAGGAAGAGATGCGATAAATCAAGATCTATTAAGCATCATTGATGAAGTCACTGATGCTTATGGTATAAAAATACTTTCAGTTGAAATTAAAAATATAGTTCCACCAGCTGAAATCCAACAAGCAATGGAAAAACAAATGAAAGCTGAAAGAGATAAGAGAGCCATGATTCTTCAAGCAGAAGGTTTGAGACAATCTCAAATAGAAAAAGCAGAAGGAGAAAAACAAGCTAAGATCTTATCGGCAGAAGCAGAAAAGCAAGCAAATATAAGAAGAGCAGAAGGTTTAAAAGAATCTCAATTATTAGAAGCAGAAGGTAAGGCAAAGGCTATAGAAGAAATAGCTGCTGCAGAAGCAGAAGCTATACGAAAAGTAAACCAAGCTATTATTGAGTCTGGAACAAATGAAACTGTTATAGCATTAAAGCAAGTTGAAGCACTTAAAGAAATGGCTAACAGTCCAGCAAACAAGCTTATATTACCAAATGAGACTTTATCATCTCTTGGGAGTATAGCTGCAATTGGAGAAATGCTAAAAGGATCAGGAAAGAAATAATAAACTAAATACACCTAAAAGAGAGCAAGATAATTGCTCTCTTTTAGGTAGTGAACCAAAATCTTTGATTTTGTGTGAATCAGTTAAGCAGACATCTCGAATTTATGATTCGATGATGGTAGCTTACTCTGTGAGTACCCAGTGAACGAATGTGAATCGAGTTTCCTTTAAGTAGAGAACCAATGTAGAGCGTGCAAATTTTAATTTATTTGCTAGAACTTTTACATATTTAATATATTGCAATTCACAATGCACGTTGCACAATTCATAATCATGGCTAAAATTCTTGTAATATTTTTAGAATTATGACGAAGGATTATTTTTGCAATATATATGATTTTGAGTAAATAGAATAATTGTGTTTAAGATACCGTTTTTGGTGCAATTATTATATTATATAAGTAGGTTAATTAAATACAGTAATTTATTATTTATAGAAGGGATTCGGTATAGCTGCGCATGGATTATAGAGATAAAAGAAAAGAAAGAATATTAAATAGTCAAATGAAAAAGTTAATAAAAAGGGAAGAAAAATTCTTTTATAAAAAAGAAAATGAATATATAAAAAATAAAATATTGCCTGTAAAAGAGCAATTAGAAGAAAAAATCCCGAAAAATATGATAGAAACTTTTGAGAAAGCATTTGAAAAGGGATTTTATTATGTCTTTGAAAAAGGTACTACAGTAATAGAGAAAAGCTATAATTCAGAGAAAATTAAGAATGAAGCAGATATAGATGAGTATATTTTATCTAAGCAGATGAATAACAAAAATTTAAGCAGAATAGATAAAAGAGTGAAAAAAGGTGTACTTATAAATAAAGGAATCACAGCAGCCGAAGGCACATTACTTGGTATATTAGGAATTGGAATACCGGATATACCCGTGTTTATTGGAGTAATATTAAAAACTGTGTATGAGATTTGTGTGAATTATGGATTTGATTATAAGTCAAAAAGTGAAAAAGCATTCATATTAAATATAATTTGTGCAAGTTCTATAAAAACAGATGAAAAAATTCTATATTCAAATGAAGCAGATAGAATTGCATATAGTATTGAAAATAATCATGATCTTAAGGTTGATATAAATGAATTAATTGAGTCAGCTTCAAAATGTTTGTCTGAAAATATAGTTGTGGCAAAAGTTATTCAGGGGATACCGATAGTTGGAGTATATGGTGGAATATCAAATTATAGATTATTAGCTGATATAAGCGAAGTGGCAAGTATAAAATATAAAAAAAGATTATTATCTAAATTGAAAAATACGCTTTAGCTTAGATGAACTTGTTGCGTTTGAGTGAGCCTCAATTTCATTATTGAAAGATTAGCAAAAAAATATTAATATAGACTATATATGTTGCAATTCACAATTACGGCTAAAATTCTTGTAACATTTTTAGAATTATGATGAAGGATTATTTGTGTAATATATATTATAAAACAAATTGAGGTGAAGAAATGAAAAAGAAAAATATAATGAGCTTTATACTTTTATTAATACTTTCTTTTTCTTTAATTGGTTGTAATCTTAAAGATGATTATATACTTCAAACAAAAGAAGATACAGATGAAAAGCCATCTGCAGATAAGGTTAATGAAGTTTTTGAATCAGATAAGATGAAGGAATTAATGGATAAATTAAAGTCTAACCCTAAGGAAATTTCTGATAAAGTTAATGAAGTAGATAGTGATACTACACGTGTAATGAAAGAATTAAATGATAAAGCAGATGAATTAACGGACGAGCTCAATAATGCTGATTTTGAAGGAAAAAGTGAAGATATTAAAAATAAATTTGATGATATATCTAATAAATTAGATGAAATTAAAGATAATGTTGATGATGCAAAAGATAGAGCAGATACATTTAAGGATCCAATTGATAAAAAGCAAGTAACAGATACAGTAGATGAATTTACATCACATATGAATAACCTTGAAAGAGCGATAGATAGAATAGCGACCACTAGATAAAATTTATAGTTCCAAATTTTTGACAGGTATGATGGGCTAATGAAGCTTTCATTATGCCTGTTATAATTTAGAATATAAAAAATACTTGATTCTTTTGCTTTAGTATGATAAAGTGATAAATAGAAAGTGATGTAGGGGGTTATTACATATGAAAATAAATAGTTTAATAAAAAAATTAACAGTAGTTGCTATCATAGCTACATTGGGAGTAAGCTTGGTTGCATGTGGCGGGAATGCCAATAAATCATCAGAATCAAAGGCAGCAAAAAGTGCATTAGATAAGGATGAATTAGTAATAGGTTTAGATGATACTTTTGTTCCGATGGGATTTAAGAATGAGAACGGAGAAATAGTTGGATTTGATGTTGATTTAGCAAATGCAGTAGGTAAAAAACTTAATAAAAAGGTGAAATTTCAATCAATTGATTGGAGTATGAAAGAAACTGAACTTAATAACGGTAATATAGATTTAATATGGAATGGATATTCAATTACTGATGAAAGAAAAGAAAAAGTTGAATTTTCAAAGCCATATTTAAGTAATACTCAAGTTATAGTAACATTAGCAGATTCTAATATTAAATCTAAAAATGATTTAGCAGGTAAAAAAGTTGGTGCTCAAAATGGATCAACAGCAGTAGATGCAGTTGAAGCAGCTGGTGATATTGAAAAATCTTTTGATGGTGGAAAACTTGTTACATTTGAAGATAATAATGCAGCATTAATGGACTTAGAAGCGAAGAGATTAGATGCAATTGTTGTAGACGAGATTTTAGCAAGATATTATATGAAAGCAAGAGGAGAAGAAAAATATAAAATCTTAACTGATAATTTTGGAAGTGAAAAGTACGGTGTTGGAATTAAAAAAGGTGATACTAAATTTGTAGAAGCTTTTAACAAAGCTTTAGATGAAGTGATTTCTGATGGAACTGCAGCAGACATATCAAAGAAATGGTTCGAACAAGATATAATTCTTAAATAGTGCAAATTAGATAATCACAAATATTTATACAAATAGTTTGAAAATAAAGAGGAGGAAATAACTTTGAGTTATATTTTAGAGATAATGCCTCAAGTATTAGAGGGATTACAAGTTACATTAGAAATTTTTGTACTTACTTTAGTATTATCTATTCCGCTAGGAGTAATAATCGCTGTAATGAGGACATCTAAATCTCTAATACTTAAACAAATAAGTGGAATATATATTCTTATAATGAGAGGCACTCCTCTGTTATTGCAAATTATTGTGATCTTCTTTGGACTTCCTCTAGTAGGAATCAGCTTTGATAGATTTCCAGCAGCAATTTTAGCGTTTACTTTAAATTATGGAGCTTATTTTGGAGAAATATTTAGAGCAGGTATAGAGTCTATAGATAATGGACAAGTTGAAGGGGCTAAGGTTCTAGGCTTAAGTTCTAAACAAACATTTTTTAGAATAATACTTCCACAAGCATTTAAAACAGTAATACCACCAGTTGCGAATGAAATAACAACTTTAGTGAAGGATACTTCATTAGTTTATGTAGTTGGTATGGACGAGCTATTAAAGATAGGTAAGACTGCTGCTAATAGAGATGTTTCGTTGGTACCACTTTTAATAGTTGGTGCTGTTTACTTAGTAGTAATAGCAATTTTCAGTCAAGTATTAAAGAAAATTGAAGAGAAGTATGACTATTATAAATAGTGTGGAGGAGATTATATGCTTAAAGTAAGTAATTTGAAAAAGAGATTCGGAAATACAGAAGTTTTAAAAGGTGTTAATCTTCATATAGAAAAAGGTGAAATATTAGTTGTCGTTGGAAATTCAGGTGGCGGAAAGACAACTTTACTTAGATGTGTAAATGAATTGGAACATTGTGATGAAGGCGATATAGAAGTTAACGGAAAAGTTTTATGTAAAAATGGTAAGTATGTAGATAAAAATGCGTTAAAAGAAATAAGAAAAGATATAGGATTAGTATTTCAAAATTTTAACTTATTTCCGCATATGAGTGTTTTAGAAAATCTTATTGAAGCACCACAAAAAGTGTTAGGATGGTCAAAAGAAGAAGCAATAAAGAAAGCAGAAGAAACTTTAGGTTTCTTAGACTTGTTAGGAAAGAAAAATAACTATCCATTTGAATTATCTGGTGGTCAAAAACAAAGAGTTGCTATTGGAAGAGCATTAGTGCTTGAACCTAAAATAATGTGCTTTGATGAGCCAACTTCTGCACTAGATCCAGGATTAACTGGGGAAGTTGCAAATTTAATAAAGCGTTTAAGTGAAAAAGGCATGAGTATGATGATTATAACTCATGATATGGATTTTGCTAAAAAAGTGTCAGATAGAATAGTATCAATGGATGCTGGAAAATTGCAAGAGGGTCTGATGTTTGAAGAAGACTAGCTATATCAAGAATGAGGTTGGATTAAACCTCATTTTTTTTAACAAATTATATATTTAAGAATGTAAGTTTTGATATATTATAAATTGAGAAGGTTTAAATTTGATAATTTAATTACACGAATTAGTGTTGAAATATGTGGCAAAGTGTGGTATTATAAGAATGTAAGATAATTCAAGATTTAATCAATACTGTACATTCGCCTCTGTTTCAGAGATTGGGTCTAGGTATCAGGTTATAATCTTTGGAAAAAGGGAGGATTTTTATAATGGAAGATAGAACTTTAGTATGTAAAGATTGTGGAAAGGAATTTGTTTTCACAACAGGAGAACAAGAATTCTACAAAGAAAAAGGATTTGATAACGATCCAGTTAGATGTCCTGATTGTAGAAGAGCTAGAAAGCAACAAAGAAACAACAGAAACTTCGACAGATAGTAAGTTGTTGAGTCATAAGAGAAATCTTATGGCTCTTTATTTTTTATATAGAAAAATAAATTTTTAGACGTAGGGAATTATAGTATTGATAGAAAACACTATAATTATCTACGTCTTTTTTGAGTGTAGATTATGTTAAAATTGATAGTTTATACTATAAAAATTTGCACGATTTAAGAAAAAGAAAAAATGTTTTATAATACATAAAAATATATAGCAAATAAAGAAAACACGAATTATATAAAAACAATGTAAATACATAGTTCGTAAAAACATAAATTAAATGAAATTTTAACATAAAATAGGTTGACAACATACGTGTTGAATGATAATCTTATGGTATCGATACGAAAGTTAGTAGAGTGTTATCGGAAAACATTCGCCATTACGAAGGTGTAGTGAGTAGGTAAATTAAAAAAATAGCAAGTCCAATATACAAGTATATTGATGCGGTATTTTTTGAATGCACCTAGGCTAAATCTCATAATATTTTTTGGAGGAATTAAAATGTTAAATATTAGAAGCGTATTCGTTGAAAAGAAAAAAGGATTTAATGTAGAAGCTCAAAGTTTGCTAAATGATTTTAGAGATAACTTGGGAGTAACTAGATTGGAAGACGTAAGACTTGTTAATAAATATATAATATCAGATATACCTGAAGAATATTATAATAAGGCTTTACATACAATTTTTTCTGAAGCAACAGTAGATGTAGTTTACGAATCAGAATTACCAATGAATGAAGGAGAAGTAGCTTTTGGTGTAGAATATTTGCCAGGTCAATACGATCAAAGAGCAGATTCAGCTTCAGAATGTCTAGCTCTATTAACAGCAGAAGACAAGGTTGAAATAAAATCAGCTAAAGTAGTATTATTAAAAGGAAACCTTTCAAAAGATGATATTGAAAAAATTAAGAAATATTATATAAACCCAGTCGATTCAAGGGAAGTAGATATAAATAGCAAAGATTTATCATCACTTTCAAACATACCTAAAGATGTACAAATCTTAGATGGATTTACCAGCAAGACATTGGATCAATTAAAAGAATTTCATAGTGGACAAGGCTTAGCTATGAGTATTGATGATCTTCTTATGATTCAAGATTATTTCAAAGGAGAGAAAAGAGATCCAAGTATAACTGAAATTAAAGTTATAGATACATACTGGTCAGATCATTGTAGACATACAACATTCTCAACTATCTTAGAAGATGTCCAAATTGAAGATAATAAATACACAGCTCCAATAAAAGCAAGTTATGAAAGTTATATAAAATCTAGATCATATGTTTATGGCGAGAAAGAAAAGAATAAAACTCTTATGGATATGGCAGTAATTGCTATGAAAGAACTTAGAAAAAGAGGAAAACTTGAAGATTTGGATATTTCCGAAGAAATAAATGCTTGCTCAATCAATGTAAAAATTGAAACTGATAAAGGTATGGAAGATTATTTAGTAATGTTTAAGAATGAAACACATAATCATCCAACAGAAATTGAACCTTTTGGTGGAGCGGCAACATGTCTTGGTGGAGCTATAAGAGATCCTCTATCAGGAAGAACTTATGTATATCAAGCAATGAGAGTTACAGGGGCAGCAGATCCAACAGTGGCGATTGAAGATACATTGGAAGGAAAACTTCCTCAAAGAAAGATAACACTTGGGGCAGCTCATGGATATAGTTCATATGGAAATCAAATTGGTCTAGCAACAGGTCAAGTTGAAGAAGTATATCATCCAAATTATGCAGCTAAGAGAATGGAAGTTGGGGCAGTAATTGCAGCAGCACCTAAAGAAAATGTAGTAAGAGAAGAACCAGCTTTAGGAGATGTTATTATCTTACTTGGTGGTAGAACTGGAAGAGACGGTGTTGGAGGAGCTACAGGTTCATCTAAGGAACATACAGTAGATTCACTTAATGAATGTGGAGCAGAAGTTCAAAAAGGAAATGCACCTACTGAAAGAAAACTTCAAAGATTATTTAGAAATTCAAAAGCAGCTAAGATGATTAAAAGATGTAACGATTTTGGTGCTGGCGGAGTTTCAGTTGCAATTGGAGAACTTTGCAGAGGTTTAGATATAGATTTAGATAAGGTTCCAAAGAAATATGAAGGTCTAGATGGAACAGAACTTGCGGTTTCAGAATCACAAGAAAGAATGGCAGTAGTTGTTACAAAAGAAGATGCAGATGAATTTATAAAACTTTCAAATGAAGAAAATTTAGAGGCTAACTTAGTAGCGCATGTTACTGATACAGATAGACTTAGATTATTCTGGAGAGGTAAAAACATAGTTGACTTAAAGAGAACTTTCTTAGATACAAACGGTGCTACTCAAAAGACAAATGTTACAGTTAAAGCGCCAGTTGATTATCCATATGTAGTAGCAGAGATTGATGTTAAAGAAGAATGGATAAATAATTTAAGAAAATTAAATGTATCATCTCAGCAAGGATTATCAGAAAGATTTGATGCAACAATAGGACATGGAACAGTACTTATGCCATTTGGTGGGAAGTATGCAAAAACTCCAGCAGAAGGAATGGCAGCTAAAATCCCAGTTCTAGATGGAGAAAGTGCAGATGCTACATTAATGACATTTGGATTTAATCCTGAACTTGGTACTTGGAGCCCGTATCACATGGCATATTATGCAGTAATTGAAAGTATGTCAAAGCTTGCAGCTATGGGTGGAGATTACAGAAAAGCTAGACTTACATTCCAAGAGTATTTTGAAAGATTAGGATCAGAAAGCTCTAGATGGGGTAAACCATTTGCAGCATTGCTTGGTGCATATGAAGCTCAAATGGCATTTGAAACAGCAGCAATCGGTGGTAAGGACTCAATGTCAGGAAGCTTTGGAGATTTAGATGTACCTCCAACATTAGTATCATTTGCTGTCGGAGTAGAAAAAGCTAGAAATATAATATCACCAGAATTTAAAGAAGCAGGATCAAGTTTAGTTTTACTTCAAACTGAAAAACTAGAAGATGGAACTATAAATTTAGATAAGCTTAAGAAGAACTTAGACGTACTATATAAATTAATTCAAGATGAAAAAGTAATTTCAGCATCTGCTGTTAAATATGGTGGAGTTTCAGAAACAGTTACTAAAATGACACTTGGAAATAGAATTGGTGTAGAAATTGATAACTTAACAAAGGATGAGTTATTTGGATTTAACTATGGAACTATAGTACTAGAAGTTAAGAATGGTGTTAATGTAGAAGAAGGATTCAAAGAGTGTTTATATAAAGAAGTTGGTAAGACAATAAGCTCGGCAGTTATAATTTCTAAGGAATATGATTTGAATTTAGATATAGAAGCTTTAGAAAAAACATACGAAGAAAAATTAGAATCAGTATTTAAGATTAAAACAAAAGATGTAGAAGGAAAAGTAGAAACAGTTCTATATGATAAAAAATCAACACTTTCGCCTGCTATTAAAGTAGCTAAGCCAAAGGTTGTAATTCCAGTATTCCCAGGAAACAACTGTGAATATGACTGCGCTAGAGCATTTGAAAAAGAAGGAGCAGAAGTAACTCAAGTAGTATTTAGAAATATTACTAAGGAAGCTCTTAATGATTCAATTGAAAGACTTGCAAAAGAAATAAGTACAGCTCAAATTCTTATGATTCCAGGAGGCTTCTCAGCAGGGGATGAACCAGATGGTTCAGGTAAATTCATTGCCAATGCTCTTAGAAATGAAAAGATAAGCAATAGCGTAATGGAATTACTTAAGAATAGAGATGGATTAGCACTTGGTATTTGTAACGGCTTCCAAGCGTTAATTAAATTAGGATTAGTACCATATGGTGAAATAGTAGATATTAAAGAAGATATGGCAACATTGACTTACAATAATATAAACAGACATATGTCTTCAATTATAAGTACAAAGGTTGTTTCAAATAAATCACCTTGGTTCAGTGAAGTTAATGTGGGAGACATACATTCAGTTGCAATCTCTCATGGTGAAGGAAGATTTGTTGCACCAGAAAGCTTAATTAAAGAATTAATTGTCAATGGTCAAGTAGCAACTCAATATGTTGATTTTGATGGAAATGTATCATTAAATATGCCGTTTAATCCAAATGGATCGATGTACGGAATAGAAGGTATAACAAGTCCAGATGGAAGAGTTTTAGGTAAGATGGCACATAGTGAAAGAATAGGAACAGATTTATATAGAAACATCCCAGGAGACTTTGATCAAAAGATCTTCAAAGCAGGAGTAAATTACTTTAAGTAAGAGTTGAAAGCTAGCAATTGCTTGTTGATTGCTAACTCTCAATCCGATGAAAGATGTAGAAATAAAACTTGAATATAAAAATAGTTTTATATTTAAAAACTTAAAAAGGTATATATGTAAGAAGTTAAATTTTTAAGTATGTATAAAGTTAAGTATATAAATATTTAAAAAGATAAATATGAAGATATGTAAATAGATAAATATATAAATATGTAAATATTTATAGTTGTAATGCGGGTTAGAGATACTTATAAGGAAACTCGACTCACTTCGTTCGCTGAGTGCTCACAGAGTAAGCGACCATCATCAAATCATAGATGATCAAAGAGAAAGTTCATGTTTCCAAATATAAAATTTGGACACTCACTTTTGAGATGTCTGCTTAAGTTCGAAGAGCAAAATCAAAGATTTCGATTCTCACTTATAATTTGGGGTATAGCCCTTAAGAGAAATATATAAATGTATTAATAGGAACATTACAAAAACAGGAGGCTTAAAAATGCAGGTAGCAATATTTTTTGGAAGTAAATCAGACACAGAAGTTATGAGAGGAGCAGCAAATGCTTTAAAGGAATTTGGAGTAGAGTACAAAGCGTTTATACTTTCAGCTCATAGAGTACCAGAAAAGTTAGAAGAAACATTAGAGGAAATTCAAGCTCAAGGATGTCAAGTTATTATAGCTGGAGCAGGTCTTGCAGCACATTTACCAGGAGTAATAGCATCAAAGACAATACTTCCTGTAATAGGAGTTCCAGTTAAGGCAGCTCTTGAAGGTGTTGATGCATTATATTCTATAGTACAAATGCCAAAATCAATTCCAGTTGCTACTGTTGGTATAAATAACAGCTACAATGCAGGAATGTTAGCAGTTCAAATGTTATCAGTTAATAATGATGAATTAAAAAATAAATTAAAAGAATTCAGATTAAATATGAAGAAAAAATTCATTGAGGAAAATGCGGAAGGGGTAGAACTATAATGGAAAAATTAGAAATGATGTATGAAGGAAAAGCAAAGAAAATTTACGCAACAGATAAGGCTGATGAAGTAATTGTATATTACAAAGATGATGCAACAGCATTCAACGGAGAAAAGAAAGGTCAAATCGAAGACAAAGGTATAATGAATAATGCTATAACTTCAGTATTATTTGAAATATTAGAAAAAGCAGGAGTTAAAACTCACTTTATAGAGAAACTAAATGACAGAGAACAGTTATGTAAAAAGGTTGAAATAGTTCCACTTGAAGTAATAGTGAGAAATGTTGCAGCAGGAAGCATGGCTAAGAGATTAGGTCTTGAAGAAGGATTTAAGCTTAAGACTACTGTATTTGAATTATCATATAAAGATGACTCACTAGGAGATCCATTAATAAATGATTATCATGCAGTTGGAATTGGTGCAACTACTTTTGAAGAATTAAAAGTAATCTATGATATGACAGCAAAAATTAATGACACTCTTAAAGCTGTATTTAAAGAACAAAACATAAACTTAATTGACTTTAAAGTTGAATTTGGTAGATGTGCTGATGGAACAATAGTTTTAGCTGATGAAATATCACCAGACACTTGTAGATTCTGGGATGCAACAACAGGAGAAAAATTGGATAAAGATAGATTCAGAAGAGACTTAGGTAATGTTAAAGATGCTTATGTTGAAATATTAAAGAGAATTTCTAAGTAGTATATATTTAGAATCAAATTTACTATAAAATTTATATTAGAATGCAATTAGTAATGCACAATGAGGGAACTAAGTTCACAGAGGAAGGTTGAGAATTCGTACATTAAGTCTTGAGTGTTATTTTGAATTCTCATTTCTCTGATGAAGTTTGATGAATTATGTGATTTAGAAGTCAAAAGAAATTTCATCCTTAATTGTGCATTAGTTCTCATGTATTTTAATTTTTCTAAAAATAGATTAGTGAAAGGATTGTATAGATGAGTAATCCGAATTTTGAATTAATAATGGATCCAAGTAATGATAAATTTAAGGATGAGTGTGGGGTATTTGGAGTATATACTAATAATCCAATAGATGTAGCATCAATGACTTACTATGGACTTTATGCTCTTCAACATAGAGGGCAGGAAAGTGCTGGAATTGCAGTAGCAGATGGTGAAAAAATTGACATACATAAAGGATTAGGTTTAATAACTGAAGCATTTAAGCAGGAAGATTTAGAAAAGCTAAAAGGTCATATAGCTATAGGCCACGTAAGATATTCAACTGCTGGTGGAAAAGGGATTGAAAATGCTCAGCCAATACTCGTTTCATCAAAGATGGGACCAATAGCTATGGCTCATAACGGAACTTTAGTAAATGCAGATGTAATAAAAGAATTACTTGAAGATGGAGGACAAATCTTTCATACTACAACAGATTCTGAAGTAATTGCATGTCTTATAGCAAGAAGTGCTAAAAAAGGTTTTGCAAAAGCAGTAGTTGATGCTATGTCAGCTGTTAGAGGTTCATTTGCATTAACCATTATGTCAAAGGATAGATTAATTGGGGCTAGAGATCCACACGGAATAAGACCACTTTCATTGGGGAAAATTGAAGAAGGTTACATTCTAACTTCAGAAAGCTGCGCTTTAGATGCAATAGGTGCTGAATTTGTAAGGGATATAGAACCAGGAGAAATAGTTATAATAGACAGTGAAGGAATAAGTTCATATAGATATTCTGAAAATACTAAATGTCAGACATGTGCTTTTGAATATATATATTTTGCTAGACCAGACTCTAGAATTGATGGACTTGAAGTTCATACAACAAGAGTTAAAGCAGGAGAACAGTTATATAAAGAGCATCCATTAGATGCAGATGTTGTTATAGCAGTTCCAGACTCTGGAATACCAGCAGCTATCGGATATGCAAAGGCTTCTGGAATACCTTATGATACTGGATTTATTAAAAATAGATATGTTGGAAGAACTTTTATATCGCCATCTCAAGAAATAAGAGAAAGAGCAGTCGCAGTAAAGTTAAATCCACTAAAATCAAACTTAGAAGGAAAAAGAGTTATACTTATTGATGACTCAGTAGTAAGAGGTACTACATCAAAACATTTAGTTGAATCACTTAGACGTGTAGGTGTAAAAGAAGTTAGTTTCTTACTAGCATCACCAAGTGTTAAGTATCCATGTTATTTTGGAATAGATACACCTTATAGAAGTGAGCTTGTTGCTGCTAATAATACTATAGAAGAGATTAGAGATATGATTGGAGCAGATTATTTAGGATATCTAAGTGAAGAAGGCGTTTATAAGAGCTGTGGTGATAGAGAAGAATTTTGTATGGGATGCTTTAATGGAGTTTACCCAGTTGCAACACCAGTAGAGAAAGAGATATAGACATCTAAGGCACATTCATCTATTGTTTTTTGAATATGTCAATAGCATTTTGAAAGGTGGAGTTAATAAATGATTACTTACAAAGAAGCGGGAGTTAACATAGAAGAAGGATATAAATCAGTTAAGCTTATAAAAGAATACGCAGCAAGAACTATGAGTCAATATGTTTTAAATGGTCTTGGAAGTTTTGCTGGAATGGTTGAATTACCATCAGGTTATGAAAAACCAGTTTTAGTTTCTGGAACTGATGGAGTAGGAACTAAGCTTGAAATCGCATTTAAGAACAAGAAGTACGATACAGTTGGTATTGACTGCGTAGCTATGTGCGTAAATGATATTTTATGCCATGGGGCAAAACCATTATTTTTCTTAGATTATATAGCTTGTGGGAAGCTTGAAGCTGAAGTTGCAGCAGATTTAGTTAAAGGTATATCGGATGGATGCGTTGATTCTGACTGTGCCTTAATTGGTGGAGAAACAGCTGAAATGCCTGGATTCTATTCAGATGGAGAATATGATATGGCTGGATTTGCAGTTGGTATAGCTGATAAAGATAAGATTATTAATGGAAGCAATATTAAAGATGGAGATAAGTTGATTGGTATAGCTTCTTCTGGAATACATTCTAATGGATATTCATTAATTAGAAAAATATTCCCAGATTTAAATGAAGAATTTAATGGTGAAGAAGTATGGAAGACATTAATTACACCAACTAAGATTTATGTGAAACCAGTACTTAAATTGTTAGAAAGCTATGAAATTAAAGGTATGGCTCATGTTACAGGTGGTGGATTTATAGAAAATGTTCCAAGAATGTTCAATGGTGGAGACTTCACAGCTGTAATTAACAAAGATTCATATCCACTTCCAGCTATATTTGAAAGAATCATTGAAAAAGGTGTAGACAAGGAGCATATGTATAATACTTTTAACATGGGAATAGGGTTTGTTCTTGCTGTTAAAGATGAAGATGTGGAACCTATTATAAAGGCTTTAGTAGAAATGGGAGAAAAAGCTTATGAAATAGGATACGTAACATCTGGGGGTGAAGGTATTTGTTTAAAATAGCGGTCTTGGTTTCTGGGGGCGGAACAGACCTACAATCGGTAATAGATGCGGTGGAAAGTAACTATATGAATGTTAAGATAGAGATGGTTATAGGAAGCCGTGATAATATTTATGCTTTAGAGAGGGCTAAAAAGCATAATATAGATACTTTTGTTGTTAATAGGCGTGAGTATGGTGAAGAATCCTCTAACAAGATCTTAGAATTAACAACGGGAAAGGTTGATTTAATAGTTCTTGCAGGATTTTTGGCAATTTTAGATGGGGAAATATTAAAAGAATTTGATAATAGAATTATAAACATTCATCCATCTTTAATTCCATCTTTTTGTGGACCTGGAATGTACGGATTAAAGGTTCATGAAGCCGTAATTAAAAGTGGTGTAAGATTTTCAGGATGTACAGTTCACTTTGTAAATTCTGAAGTTGATGGTGGTGCAATACTTCTTCAAGAAGTTGTGCCAGTTTATTTTGAAGATGATGCGGAAACACTTCAAAAGAGGATTTTAGAAAAAGAACACGAAATATTACCTAAGGCAATTAAGTTAATTAGCGAAAATAAAATCAGAGTAATTGATGGTAGAGTCAAGATAGAAGAATAAAGGAGGCCTTTTCGTGAAAAAGAGAGCTTTAATAAGCGTATTTGATAAAGAGGGAGTTTTAGATTTTGCTAAATTTTTAGTATCTAAAGATGTTGAAATTGTATCAACAGGTGGAACTTATAAATATTTGAAGGAAAATGGATTAAATGTAATTGAAATCAATGAAGTTACTGATTTTCCTGAAATGTTAGATGGAAGAGTTAAAACACTTCATCCATTAGTTCATGCTGGAATATTAGCTATAAGAGACAATGAAGAGCATATGAATACATTAAAAGGAAGAAATATTCATACCATAGATTATGTAGTTGTAAATCTATATCCATTCTTTGAGAAAGTTAAAGAAGATTTAGAATTTGAAGAAAAGGTTGAATTTATAGATATTGGCGGACCTACAATGCTTAGAGCAGCGGCTAAGAATTTTCAGGATGTTGTAGTAATTTCTGATAAAAATGACTATAAAGTTGTTATGGAAGAGATTGAAGCAAATGGCGAAACTTCTTATAAGACTAAGAAGAAATTAGCTGGTAAAGTATTTAATCTTATGAGCGCTTATGATGGGGCTATTTCAAACTTCTTGTTAGCTGATGATGAGGAAGAATATCCAGAATATCTTTCAGTTTCATATAAGAAGATGCAAAGCCTTAGATATGGTGAAAATTCACATCAAACTGCAGCTGTTTACGCATCAACAATGCTTGATGGAGCTATGAATACTTTTGAAACATTAAATGGTAAGGAATTATCTTATAATAACTTTAAAGATGTTGATATAGCTTGGAAATGTGCTAATGAATTTGATGAACCAGCATGTTGCGCATTAAAACATAATACACCTTGTGGTGTTGCAATTGGAAAAGATTCTTATGAAGCTTATATGAAGGCATATGAAGTAGATCCAACTTCAATATTTGGGGGAATCATTGGATTTAATAGAAAAGTAGATAAGAAAACTGCTGAGGAAATGGTTAAAATTTTCTTAGAAGTTATAGCTGCACCAGAATATGATGAAGATGCTTTAGAAATTTTAAAAACTAAAAAGAACTTAAGAGTTCTTAAATTCCATAACACTCCAAAGGCAGATAAATATATGGTTACAGTTGATGGGGCAATGCTTGTTCAAGAGGAAGACAATAAATTAGTAGAAGAAATTAAAGTTGTAACTGAAAAGAAACCAACTGATGAAGAAATGAATGATTTATTATTTGGAATGAAAGTAGTTAAATACGTTAAATCTAATGCTATAGTTGTTGCTCATAACGGAATAGCACTTGGAATTGGCGGGGGTCAAGTTAACAGAATCTGGCCAACAGAAGATGCTTTAAAGAGAGGAAAAGGAGCTACAATCCTTGCATCAGATGCTTACTTCCCATTTGGAGATGTTGCAGAGACGGCAGCAAAAGCTGGTATTAAAGCGATAATTCAACCAGGTGGATCTATTAGAGATCAAGAGTCAATAGACGTTTGTAACAAATATGGAATAGCAATGGTATTTACAGGATATAGACACTTCAAGCATTAATATAGATAAGTTATTTATATTAGGTGATTAAGCAATAAATTCTATATTGGATTGAAAATATATAATAAAAACCCTGTGTTTTTTTAAGTTAATTGTTATAGATAAACAAGTTATGAATTAGACTTATGCTTTGAAATGACTCCCACATTAGAAAGAAAGGGTACTCTTTTGTGCAGTGTTGCATCTGAGAATATGGCTGTAGGATTTCTTCATTAGAAGTTGTTCCATTTTTGCTTGTACCAATCTTGCATTGGGAGCATGCAGAAATGGACGCAACTTTTAATGTTAGAAATTCACAGTTGTATTCTCTAAGACAACCGAAACAACAGAGTATCCTTTCTTTCGGTTGGTTATAACATAGGCTATGAGTGTATACTGTTTATCTATAACGGAATATTATTTTGGAGGTATGTAAATGAAACTTCTTTTAATTGGTTCAGGTGGTAGAGAACATGCTTTGGCTTGGAAACTTGCAAAAAGTGAAAAGGTTGAAAAAATATTTGTTGCTCCAGGTAACGGTGGAACTGCAATTGAAAATAAATGCGAAAATGTAAACATAACTGATATTGACGAATTAATTAAATTTGCTAAAGAAGAAATTATTGACCTTACAATAGTTGGGCCAGAGGATCCTTTAACAAAGGGGATTGTTAATAAGTTTAAAACAGAAGGATTAAAGATATTTGGACCAGCCGAAAATGGAGCAATGCTTGAAGGAAGCAAAAGCTTTTCTAAAGAATTTATGAAAAAGTATGGCGTTAAGACAGCAGAATACGAAACATTTACAGATGTCAATGAAGCGCTTAAATATTTAGAAGTATGTCCTTATCCAACAGTAGTTAAAGCAGATGGTCTTGCGGCAGGAAAAGGCGTTGCTATATGTGAAACTAAAGAAGAAGCAATAGAAGCAGTAAAATCTTATATGGTAGATGATATCTTCAATGGAGCGGGTCAAAAAATAGTAATTGAAGAATTCCTAGAAGGTGTTGAAGCTTCAATTCTATCTATCACTGATGGGAAGACAATAATTCCGTTCATATCAGGTAAAGACCATAAGCAGATATTTGATGGAGGTAAAGGACCAAATACAGGTGGAATGGGAGTATTAGCACCAAATCCTTATGTGACAGAAGATGTAATGAAGGATTTCGAAGAAAATATTATGGCTAAGACTTTAATTGGTATCAGAGAAGAAGGCTTTGATTATAAAGGAATAATCTTCTTTGGTATCATGATTACTGCAAAAGGAACTTATCTTTTAGAATATAATGTAAGAATGGGAGATCCTGAAACACAATCAGTTCTTTATCTAATGGAAAGTGACTTAGTAGAAGTGATTGAAGCAGCATTAAGAGAAGAACTAGATAAAACTACAATTAAGTGGAATAATGGTGTCTGCATAAATGTTGTTTTAGCATCTAAAGGATATCCAGGAGATTTTGTTAAGGGATATGAGATAAAAATTGATGAAAAAGTTAAAGATAAGGTATTTTTAGCAGGAGCTAAGGAAGAAGATGGAGTTTTAAAGACTAACGGTGGAAGAGTATTATCAGTTATTGGTCTTGGAAAAACTCTAGAAGAAGCTAGAAAAGACGCTTACGAAAATATTAAATATGTTACCTTTGAAGGGGCATATTGTAGAAGTGATATAGGAACACATAAATAAATATATATTAAAGAAATGAGCTATTAGGTATTATTATTATTTAATCAATAACACCTAATAGCTTATATATATTTCAAAAATAATTCTTCATCATAATTCTAAAAATTTTAGCCGTAATTGTGAATTGTGCACTGTGAATTGCAATGTATATGTTAAAATTTGAAATTGTTTCATTTTATTCACTATTTGTTCATTGATTTGTAATTAATTCCATGTTAAAATAATCATTAAATAGTAATATTATGTATATAAGGAAACTGTGATTCGAATATTTACTTGGGCACTTTATATTCGATGAGTTAATAGTGCAACCGACCTTTTTATTAAGGTCGGTCTTTTTTTGTCCGCTTAAATAAGTATATAGATAATAAATTAAAATTGAGGTGCAATCTTTATGTTATTTTTTAATAGGTTAAAGAAATATGATGAACATGGGTTTGATTCAAAAGGAATTCATAAAAACGGTACAAAATTTAATGAAGAGGGTTTTGATAAAAAAGGGGTTCATAAAAATGGCACATATTTTAATACAGAAGGCTACAATATAGACGGGTACGATAAATATGGATATGATAAAGAAGGATATAATAGTGGAGGATATGACAGGCAAGGATATAACAAGATGGGATATAATATAAAAGGATATGATAGACAAGGGGAATTTTTAGAAACAAGATATAAATGGAAAGTGAAATAGAAAAATAAAAATTGCTATAAATTAATTCAATATATATTGCAAAAATAATTCTTCATAAAATTTCTAAAAATATTGTAAGAATTCTAGGCGTAATTGTGAAATGTGCATTGTGAATTGCAACATATATGTTTACTTAGCAGATTTATGAAAAATTCGTTGTAAAGTACTAATGCAGGGTTACATCTTCTCTAGCATGTTCTTAATTCATTAGGACAAGCAAAAGGAGACTAGCCCTGCATTAACTGTTTTTAGCAGCTTATTTTATGTAGTTTGGTTTATATAGATATGTTGAAATAATAAATTTACATTAAAATTCTAGTGAGGTGAATGACTAGTTAAAACCAAAATGGAACAAGTTAATTGCAACATATATAGTGCAAGAATATTATCCTTAATTGTGAATTGCAATATATATGCTAATAAGTTTTTTATTAAAAGTTTATAGGAATATATTGACATGTAATTCTACAAGGTGTAGTATGAAAACATAAATACTACACCTTGTAGAATTACATATAGGAGATGATTGAATATGAAGTTAGGGAAGATATCGGACGCTGAAATGGAGATAATGAAAATAATATGGAAAAAGAATGATCAAATTACTACAGCGGAGATTCTAGACGAGCTTCCAAAAGAAAATTCATGGAAGGTAACAACAATAATGACGCTGATATCAAGATTAACTGAAAAGGGGATTTTGAGTGTAACTAAAGTAGGAAAGTTAAATAATTATTTTCCTAAAATTACAGAAGAAGAATATAGAGCTATTCAAACTGATAATTTCTTAGAAGATATGCATAAGGGATCAGTTAAAAACTTTATGGCAACATTGTTTAATAATAAGAAAATAAGTAATAAGGATATTGCAGAGTTGAAAGAATGGCTCAAAGAGGTGTAGACATATGGAGATTCTAAATTATATTCTGCAAATGTCATTAGCGGGCAGCTTTATGTTTTTAATACTTTGTATATTTAAACCACTCACTAAAAAGACTTTTAGCGCTACTTGGAATTATTATATGCTATTTATAACGCTTTTAATTTTTATTATACCTATTGGGAGTTTTGTTAAACTGCCTCAAATAGTGGAACATAAGAATTATTTATCAATGCAGGATACGAATACGGTAGCACAGCAAAACCATGAAAAGATGCTGAAGAAAAATGATAAAAGTGATGAGATAAGAGTTTTGCAAGGGGATGGTACTCTTAAGCCAGTAAGCCAAAGCCAAGTGGATTTAAAGCAGACAAGTATGATGCAAAAAATAATGAATAGAAATATGCTGCTTTATGCATGGATATTAGGTGTACTCATACTAGTAATTAAGGAAACTTACGTATATATTTCTTTTTATAAAAAACTTAAAAGTATAAGTAATATTATTGATGATAAATCAATAATTGATGTTTTTAAAAACTGTAAGAAAAAATTAAATATATATAGGAAGATAATTATAAAAGAATGTGGTGGCATTAAAAGTCCAATGATTACAGGAATATTAACACCTACTATCACAATTCCTAAGATGGACCACAATCTGGACAAGCTTGAAATAATACTGGATCATGAATTAATTCATTTTAAACGTAAAGATTTATGGGTGAAGGCAGTAGCACTTTTAGCAAATATAATCAATTGGTTTAATCCTATTGTTTATATTATCAGAAATAGGATAAATATAATTTGTGAGCTGTCTTTAGATGAACAACTTATAAAGAAGATGGATAAATCAAAAAGAAAATATTATGGAGAAATTATATTAGAGTTAATAGAATATTCTCAGAATAAATCCCTAAGCTTAGGGGCATCAGTTTGTAAAAGTAGGAAGGAGATTGAGACACGCTTGAAAAATATAGTGTTTTTTAAAAAGTCAAAAAAAATAGTTGTTTGTATTTCACTTATGGTAACCATGATTTTTACATCTACTAGTTTGCTTGCTTCAAAAACTGTATTTGCTAGTAATAGTGATACAGCAAAAAGTGCTAAAGGAGCAGAATTTGCAGTATTTGTATCAGATGATGGGCTATACATGTCTGAACTAAAAGAAAATAACCCAATTCTTCTTGATAAAAATGAAAAAATTAAATTGCCGAAAATATCTAAAGATGGGTTATATGTTGCTTATACTAAAGAAGATAATTTATATATTTGCAATATAGAGACTCGTGAAGTAATTGAAGTAGCTAAAAATGTAGAGTCATATGATTGGAATAACTCAGGAAACTTAATTTGCTCTTCTAAAAATGCAGGGATGTCTATGTATAATACCAATACTAAAAAGTTAGTGGATATTATAAGCAATGAGTATGATTATTTTAATATCAATTGCGATAGTAAAAATAAGGTATATGCTAACAAACAGCTAGAAACTACTACAGACAAAGGGAGAACTATTAAATCAATAGGTATAATTAGCTATGATTTAGATACTAAAGAAGAAAAGGTTATTTTCGAAGAAAAAGAAGGAAATAATAAAGAGATTGGAAATCAATATACAGTATCTGAATTATTTGAATCTATTGGATCAAGACCTAATGTTGAGAGGGTATCAAGTGATGATAGATATATGTATATATGGAACAAACCTAATTCAGGCTCAATGTCAGCAGATATGACAGAATTTGCAGTATATGATCTTTTAAACAATAAAGTTATAGAAAATAATAATATGATTGCATTGGCATATAAAGATAATATTTCTCAAAATCCAGTAGATAGCAGCATAGTTGCTGTTAACAATGGCGAATATAGAGATATGTATAGCAACAAAACATTAGGAATTTTCGATATCAAAGCTAACAAATTTACAAGTCTAATTCCAGAAAATCAAGTATCAATGACACCGGATTATTCTAGTGATGGAAAAAGTATAGCATATTCTGGAGCTGATGCCTTAAAAGATGATATGTCACAAAGTTCGAAAAACTGGGAAAGTGAACCACACTATATTTATCAAGTAAACACTGAAACAAAAGAAATAACTCAAATTACAAATAATAAATCATTTGATTTCATGCCAAAATATTTATCAGAAAACCAAATATTATTTGTAAGAAAAGATGGAGATTCATTTAGTTTATGGAAGACAAAGGATGGAGTAGAAACTAAGCTTGCTGATTCTTTGAATTTTAGATCAACTTCTTATACAAATACTTGGTACTACGGTCATTATAAAACTGAAAATGTTATAGATGTATATAAAAAGTAAACATTTCATATATATGTTGCAAAAATAATACTTCATCATAATTCTAAAAATATTAGAAGAATTTTGACTGTAATTGTGCATTGTGAATTGCAATTTATATAAGTTCAATATGATAAAATACTCAATTATATATAAATTGAGTATTTTATTATTTTAGTGATATAATTCTAAGGAAGTAATTATTTTATCAGGATTAAATTTAAGAGTATATTTGAGCATAATAAATATTAGAATTAACAAATCAAATGAATGGATGAAGAACGAGATGGAAAACAAAAATTATTTATACAATAATTATATAAATATGGCGAGAAATTTAAGATCAGAAAATAACTTATTAAAAGCCATTTCATTTTATCAAAAGGCATATGCCTTAAATATTGGAAAAGAAGATATAGAATTGCTGATGGATATGGCATTAATTTATGATGAAATTGGGTTATCTGGTGATGCAGAGAAAAAGTATCGAGAAGTAATTGAATTAGATGAGGATGATGCTAGAGCATATTATGGCTTGGCAATAATATATGATGAGAATGATGAATTAGAAAAGGCTAAAAAGTATTATGAGAAGGCCATAGAAAAAAATCCTAATTATGATAAAGCATATTTCTTTTTAGCCAATATATATGATGAATCAGGTGAAAAGGATAAGGCGATAAGTAACTATAAAAAGGTTATTGAAATAAATCCTAATTATATGTGGGCATATGCAAATTTAGCTTGTATTTTAGAAGAAAACAATGAAAATATTGATGCACTAAATTATATAAATAAGGCTTTAGAAATTGAGGATAGGCATTACAAGATATTATTTAATAAAGCAGTAATTTTAAATAAGTTAAATAACATAGAAGAGAGCAAAGAATATTATTACAAGTCTATTGAAGCAAATCCAAATTATCCTTATAGTTTTTTAAATTTATCAGTAGCATATAGAGAAGAAGGTGATTTTAAAAAAGCTATTGAAGTAATAAGTAAGGGAATAGAAGAAAATGATGATGAAGGTTTCTTATATTATAATAGAGCTTGTTATTATGTAAATATAAATGAAAATTTAAAAGCATTAAGAGATGTAGAAAAAAGTATAGAATTAAATGAATTCTTTTTGGAGTATATGAAGAAAGACAAAGAATTAGATCCAATAAGAGAACTTGAAGAATATAAGAACCTTTGGGGAGATATCCAACTTGAGACATAGACTTATGCATATAGTACACCGAAAGAAGAAACATTGTTGCTTCGCAGGACTATAAAAATTTCGCTGAAAGTGCTAAATTAGATACAACCTGCTGCTTAGAACCTTCAGCGATATTTTCATAGCTTTTTGGAACAAAATATTTATGATTTCGGCGAGTTATATGCATAAGTTCATGTCTTGGTTTGTATACCTATATAAAGTACTGGAAACAATAGAACGGCTGTCCTTTGAGCAGTGCGCATATCCTCATTAATATAATCTGCTTTTTTAGGAATAAAATATTTAAAATAACAAAGGATAAACTTAAAGAATTCTTTTTGTAAATAAGGTGGATTTATTATAATATGGAGGAATAATAATGCGTAAAAGAATAATTCGTTTGATAACGTTTATAATATTCATAACAGTATTCACAAGTAATTTAGTATATGCACAAATTCCAAGTATACCTCAGCAGTTTGGCCCTAAAATATCTAATTTGCAGAATAAGGAGGATATTATTAACAGCTTAAATCAAATTAAAGTTATACGGGCAAATTTAACTGTATATAATATAAAACCAGATACACCAGTTGATGACTTAAAGAAGTTCGATGTTGAGATACAGCGTTATATTGAGCAGCTTAGAATTATTAGGACTAATTTGGTAAATCATGCGGATAAATATTCAAATTCAATTTCTGACGTGTTTTTTGCAGAACAAATTGTAATTATAGCTAATTGCTATATTGTAAGCTTAAAGCACCAACAACTCTTAGTAAGAGCAATAGAAAGCAATGTGCCGGAAGCTTCAACGTTATTTTATTCAACGTATATGATACCTATATATTATTACCTTACATTAGGTGATGAACAAATAGCTTATACTCAAACATATACAGTAATTTCTTAATAAATTGAAATATATATTGCAATTCACAATGCACATTTTACAATTTACAGTTCACAATTAAGGCTAAAATTCTTTCGATATTTTTAGAATTATGATGAAGAATTATTTTTGCAACATATATATATTCTAATGAAGAAAAATTTGAAGAACTTTGAAATAGATACCATTATATAAGAAGAGATTTTGTTGAAATACTGGATAATAAAATAAAAAGCAAAAGAAGCCAAGTTTTAAATATTAAAGCTTGGCTTCTTTTTGCTATAACTTAATGTAATTAATTTGCATACCTAACAGTAGATAAGTCTGATGCATGTTCATATTCTATTGTTTCATTATTATATAGGAATTTCACACCATCAATCCATTCGCCTTTAGATTTGTTATTAGATTGAAGGAAATTCTCGATTAGAGTATTAGCTGTAACTGAACCACCAGTTGATCCTTGAAACTTTGGAACCCATTTTTTATTATTTGAGTCAGTTAAGTTTATAGTAGCAACTTTTTTGCCGTTAACAGTATCTATAGATTTAACTTCAATTGGTAAATTGTCAAATTTTTTCTCTGATACAGCTTTTGCTAATTCTTTTAGCTTGTCCTGTAGAGTTGAATTTTCATTTACCTCAATAGTACCTGATTCATTTGGTTCTAAAGAATTATCATCTATACTATATATGGAAAGTTTTACCTTATTTACTTTTTTTGTATCGCTTGTAGTTTCATTAGCTTTTTTACTATCAGCATTAGAAGAGCCATTGTCGTCTTTATTTTGCTCTACAGTAGTAGTGTTATTATCACTAGGCTTAGGGGAATCACTAGGCTTTGTGCTACAAGAAACCATTACGGTACTTAACATTAAAACTGTAGCTATAATTAACTTTCTAGTCATGATATGTACACCTCCTATGTTTAAAAATTAATATTATAGATAATATTAACTAATTTAATTAATTATATCATATGAAATTGCTAATTAAAAGCATACAAGAGACTGGAAAAAATTGAAAAAAATTTGACAATGTATTTTGAGTATAGTATATTTTGATTATCAAACTATTTGATTTTAAAACTTTTTGATTAAAGGCGAGGCATACTCAGAAAATATAAAGTAAATATGTTTGTTTATATATTTTGTCTAAAATAAAGTGAAACTTTTCATGTAGTTCATTCTGAATTCAAAATGAACTTTCCTCAGCAAATCTTAGGACAAAATATCTTTATGTCGTTTGCTTGTTATTTTATTTCATATGTCTAATTGGTCAATAGATTGCGTATTTGGTATGATATTTAGAATTTTCATTACCAAATTTTTCATTTTATAAACACTGAATATAATTTTTGTTAGAAGATATTTTTGGATGCCAAAATGGAGAGTGCAGATAAATGGATAAATCAACAAAACTGATTAACGAGCTTTTGGTGCAGTTATTTAATGATGTCTTACAAATTGAGGAGCAAAGTTTAAAGAATGGTGTACTTTCAGATCTTTCAATAACAGAAATTCATACTATAGAATCTATTGGTATGTACAGTGAAAGAACAATGTCAGAGGTAGCGCAGAAATTAAAAATTACAGTAAGTACTTTAACAACTGCTATCAATAAATTAATTAAAAAAGGATATGTAGAAAGAAACAGGATAGAAACAGACAGAAGAGTTGTCCTTATTAAATTAACTAGAAAAGGAAAGTTAGCATTCAGAATCCATCAGAGATTTCATGGAGAAATGATAAATAATGCAATAGAAGGATTAACGTTAGAAGAGGAAGAAATTTTAATTTCTTCTTTAAGTAAAATAAATAACTTTTTTAAAGAAAAATATGAATTAGTATAATGAAGGAGAAAAATATGAGTAATATTAAAATTGCTGGAATTGGAGCATATCTTCCATCTCTAGTAGTTACTAATGATAGAATAAGTGAATTCGTTGAAACAAGTGATGAGTGGATAGTGCAAAGAACAGGTATGAGAGAAAGAAGAATCTCAGAAGGAGAAAATACATCTGATATTTCAACAAAAGCAGCTAAACTTGCACTTGAAAGAGCTGGTATTGATGCAAAAGATTTAGAACTTATTATTGTTGCTACAATTAGCCCAGATATGTTTATACCATCGGTTGCATGTCTAGTTCAAAGTAATTTAGATGCAAGTAAGGCAGCTTGTTTTGATATAAGTGTTGCATGTTCAGGGTTTGTATACGGATTGGAGACAGCTAAAGCTTTAATGATGTCTATGAATTATAAAAATGCATTAGTAGTTGGAGCTGAAGTTCTTTCAAAAGTAACAGACTGGACAGACAGAAGCACTTGTATTTTATTTGGAGATGGTGCTGGCGCTGCTGTACTTAAGAGGGATGAGGCACCAGGAATAATTAAATCATATTTAAGAGCGGATGGAAAAAAGGGGGAAGCACTTACTATAGGCGCTACTGATTTTGATACTCCTTTTTCGAAAGAGAAAAAATTAGCTAAAAGAACTATCGATATGAATGGTAGAGAAATACTTAGATTTGCAGTATCTGCAATAGATGAAGCCGTTACTGAAGTTATGAAAGATACTAATGTTTCATTTGATGACATTAAATATATAGTACCTCACCAAGCAAATTATAGAATTATAAAATTAGCAGCAGAAAAGTTGAAATTAAGCGAAGATAAGTTCTATTTGAACTTAGAAAAGGTAGGAAATACATCAGCTGCAACAGTACCTATAGCTTTAAATGAAATGTATGAAAAAGGCTTACTAAATAAAGGTGATAAAATTATTCTTGTCGCATTTGGTGGTGGGTTAACTTATGCAGCAACATTACTTGAGTGGTAATTAAAAATAATAGTTAAATAAGCTTTTATTATTTAACTTTAAAATAGATTTATATATAAGAATGGAATGGTTATGGAAATAAATATCATATCATTTGAGATTAAAAATAATACAAGATGCAATTTAATATTTATAAAAAAACCAATGTATAAACGTTGGAGAATATGAACTTATTTTTAACTTTTTAGTAATCTCATTGATAAAAATATGCTATAATAGTAAAATTACTTATCATGATAGGTGAAATGACTATTATACATAGATAAGATTAAAATACAGGAAGTTCCATTATTATAGTAAGAGATAGTACATTAAGCGATATTTTGTGATTGGTAATGGTAGGAGGAATATGTTGTGGAAAAAAATAGAGTATGTGACCTGTTAAAAATAGAATATCCTATATTTCAAGGTGCTATGGCAAGAATTGCAGATGCATCTTTAGCTTCAGCGGTAAGTGAAGCTGGTGGACTTGGAATAATAACTGGGGCAGCACCAACTGAATGGGTAAGAGAACAGATAAAGAAAACAAAGGAATTAACCAATAAGCCATTCGGAGTAAATATAATGTTAATGGCAGAAAATGCTGAGGAAATAGCAGAATTAGTATGTGAAGAAGGCGTATCTGTTGTTACAACTGGTGCAGGAAGTCCAGGAAAGTATATGGAAAAATGGAAAGCTCATGGAATAAAGGTTATACCAGTAGTAGCTTCTGTAGCATTAGCTAAGAGAATGGAGAAGTCAGGAGCTGATGCAATTATTGCAGAAGGTACTGAATCAGGTGGGCATGTAGGTCAGTTAACTACTATGACATTAGTACCACAAGTTGTTGATGCTGTAAGCGTACCAGTTATAGCAGCTGGAGGAATAGGTGATGGTAGAGGAGTAGCTGCATCATTTATGCTAGGCGCTGAAGGAATTCAAGTTGGAACAAGATTCTTAGTGGCAAAAGAATGTACAATACATCAAAATTATAAAGATAAAGTACTAAAAGCCAATGATATAGATACAGAAGTAACAGGAAGACCAACAGGTCACCCAGTTAGAGTTCTAAGAAATAAGCTTGCAAGAACTTATCTTAAGTTAGAAAAAGAAGGAGCATCTGCTGAAGAATTAGAAAAGCTTGGAATTGGTGCGCTTAAAAAGGCTGTTGTAGATGGTGATGTGGATAATGGATCACTTATGTCAGGTCAAATAGCAGGACTTATTTGCAAGGAACAATCATGTAAGGAAATGATTGAAGAATTATTTGCAGAATCAAATGAAATATTTAAGCGTTTTGGAGGGAATCATGAATAGTAGTAAAACTGCATTTCTTTTTCCAGGTCAAGGAGTTCAAACTATTGGAATGGCAAAAGAACTTTGCGATAATATACCAGAATGTAAAGAAATATTAAATCGTAGTGAAGAAATTTTAAATATGCCTATTAAGAAAATGATGTTCGAAGGGCCAGAAGAAATTTTAACAGCAACAGAAAATGCACAACCTACAATACTTGTTGCATCACTTATCGCGTTAAAAGCACTAGAGATAAATGGCATTGAAGCAGATTATGCAGCAGGCCTTAGCTTAGGAGAATATGCAGCGCTAATATACGGGGGAGCACTTTCTTTAGAAGAAGGATTACTTCTTATAAAAGAAAGAGGAAGAATAATGGGTAGTGCGCTACCAGAAGGCCTTGGAAAAATGGCTGCTGTGTTAAAATTGAATGATGAAAAGATACAAGAATTATTAACTAGAGCAGGTGAATTTGGAATAGTTGAAGGGGCTAACTATAACTGCCCAGGCCAAGTAGTTATTTCAGGTGAAAACAAAGCAATCGATGAAGCCGTAAAAATTGCAAAAGAATTAGGAGGCCTTGGAATTCCGCTAAAGGTTAGTGGACCATTTCATAGTTCCCTTCTTGAGCCTGCAAGTGAAGAATTCTTTAATACTATAAAAAATGTTGATATTAAAGAACTTAACAAAGTAGTTTATTCAAATGTTAAAGGACTTCCTTATGAAAAAGAAGATGATGTTAAAGAATTATTAAAGAGACATATAAGAACATCAGTCCTTTTTGAAAAGACTATAAATCATATGATAGATAGCGGCGTTGATACATTCATAGAAGTAGGTCCTGGAAAAGCACTTAGAGGATTTGTTAAGAAAATAAATAAGAGTGCAAGTCTTTTAAATGTTGAGGACATGAACTCATTGAAAAATACAATTGATAAGATTAAAAGCAATTTTTAATATATAAATATATATTTATTAAAAGCAAGTCTCTACATTTTTATCTTAACTGACACTTGGTTTACTAGGATTTTTAAATGTAGGCTTGTTATTTTAAAGTATAGGAATAGTTATTTAGAATGAGTAGATAGATTATAAATAATTATTTGCAGCTCAGTTATAGGTTAATTGTTTATAACAATAGGAGGTAATTTAATATATGCTAAAAGGAAAATGTGCAATTGTTACAGGAGCATCAAGAGGAATTGGAAAGGCAATAGCTTTAAAGCTTGCATCTCTTGGAGCTAATATAGTTTTAAATTATAGAAGCAATGAAAAAGAAGCATTGGAAGTTGAAAATGAAATAAAAGGCATAGGTGTAGAAACTTTATGTGTAAAAGGTGATATATCTAAGTCAGAAGAAGTTGATAATCTTATCAATTCTGCCAAAGAAAAGTTTGGTACTATAGATATCATGGTAAATAATGCAGGGATTACAAAAGATGGATTAATAATCAGAATGAAAGAAGAAGACTTTGATAATGTTATTGATGTAAATCTAAAAGGTGTGTTTAACTGTCTAAAAGCTATCACTCCAATTATGATGAAACAGAAACATGGAAAGATAATAAATCTTTCATCAGTTGTTGGAATTACTGGAAATGCAGGTCAAGTAAATTATTCTGCATCTAAAGCAGGGGTAATTGGAATGACAAAATCACTAGCTAGAGAAATTGGTTCAAGAGGAATTACTGTAAATGCAGTAGCACCAGGATATATCGAAACAGATATGACAGAAGCTCTAGCAGATAAATACAAAGAAGAGATGAAGAAGACTATACCGCTTAAGAGATTAGGAAAAGCAAGTGATGTAGCAAATGTTGTAGCTTTCCTTGCAAGTGAAAGTGCAGATTATGTTACAGGGCAAGTTATCCAGGTTGACGGTGGAATGTTAATGTAATGGAGGAAGTTTGATTTATGGAAAGAAGAGTAGTAATTACGGGGATGGGAGCTCTGACTCCGATAGGAAATGATGTAAGTACGTTTTGGGATAATGCAAAAAGCGGAAAGCTAGGAATAGATTATATAACTTTAGTTGATAAAGATTTAGTAGATGTAAAAATAGCAGCAGAAGTTAAGGGCTTTGATCCAGATACTTTAATAGGTAAGAAAGAAGCAAAGAGATTAGATAGATTTGCTCAATTTGCTTTGGTTGCATCAGATGAGGCAATAAAGGATTCAGGAATAGATTTAGAAAAAGAAAATCTAGAGAGATTTGGCGTAATGCTTGGATCTGGTATAGGTGGATTTGAGACTATTGAAACTGAATGTACTAAAATTGCAACTGGAAAGTCTAAAAGAGTATCTCCATTTTTCGTTCCTATGACAATAATAAATTTAGGTGCAGGAAATGTAGCTATTAAATATGGATTAAGAGGACCATGTACATCAGCAGTAACTGCTTGTGCAACAGGAACAAACAATATTGGTGATGCATTTAGAACAATAAAACATGGTTATGCAGATGTAATGCTTGCAGGTGGAGCAGAAGCACCTATAACTAGACTTGGAGTTACTGGATTCCATAGTATGAAGGCATTAAATTCAGGAAATAATCCAGAAAGAGCTTCTATTCCTTTCGATAAGGAAAGAGGTGGATTTGTAATGGGAGAAGGTGCAGGAGTTGTAATTCTTGAATCTTTAGAACATGCTGAAGCTAGAGGTGCAAATATCATAGCTGAAGTTGTAGGATATGGATCAACTTGTGATGCATATCATATCACATCTCCAGATCCAGAAGGAGCAGGAGCTTCAAGAGCTATGACTGATGCGTTGCAAGAGGCAGGAATTAAACCAGAACAAGTTTCTTATATAAATGCTCATGGAACTTCAACAGAATTAAATGATAAATTTGAAACAGCAGCTATTAAAAAGGCGTTTGGAGAAGATGCATACAAAGTTCCGATATCTTCAACAAAATCTATGACAGGTCATCTTTTAGGAGCAGCAGGAGCAATAGAAGCAATAATATGTGCAAAGGCTCTTGAAGAAGGATTTATCCCGCCAACAATCGGATATAAAACAAAAGATGAAGAAATAGATTTAGATTATGTTCCTAATGTTGGAAGAAAGCAAGATTTAGAATATGCACTTACTAACTCTTTAGGCTTTGGTGGACATAATGCCACTTTACTTTTGAAAAAGTGGAAATAATAAAGATATATTTGGTAAAATAAAAAGTGTTGCATATATTTTATGCCAGAAAAGTTAAATGCAGTTAATAAGAAATATTAACTTTTGAATGTGACTTAGTACGGCATAAAATATATAAATAATATTTTTGAATAAGATATATATATATACATTGCAGAAAATAATTCCTAAGAATAATTCTAAAAATATTACAAGAATTTCACACGTAAATGTGAATTAAAAATTGAGCATTGTGCATTGCGAATTGAAATGTGAATTGAGCATTGTGCATTAAGCTGTGAATTGTGCATTGCAAAATATATATAAGAGGAGGATATTTTTATGGACTTTGAAAAAATTAAAGAGCTTGTTAAATTGGTTGACTCTTCAAGTTTGGCCTTTTTTGAGCTTCAAAGTGGAAATGATCATATAAAGATGGATAAATCATTAACTAGAGGATTAGCTGATAATGGCTCAGGAAATTATACACCAGCTGTAAATAATCAGGTTAACACTGCTGCTAGTTCACTTAGTTCAGTAGAAGGATCAGAAAATCATATAGTGGAGAAAGAAGAAGTAAAGGCTGCTGAAAAAGAAGTAGTTATAGACGATAAGGATGTAAGTATTATAACTTCTCCTATGGTTGGAACATTTTACTCTTCAGCATCACCAGAAAGCTCACCTTTCGTAGAAGTTGGCGGCACAGTTTCTAAGGGAAAGGTTATTTGCATTATAGAAGCTATGAAGCTTATGAATGAAATCGAAAGCGAATATAATGGAGTAATAGTAGAACGCTTAGCTAATGACGGAGATATGGTAGAATATGGCCAGCCATTATTTAAGGTTAAGGGGGAATAATTAATGCTTAACATAAATGAAATAAAAAAAATTATACCACATAGATACCCAATGCTTTTAATAGATAGAGTAACTGAAATGGAAATAGAAGAAAAGCAATTTGTAAGAGGGTATAAAAATGTTTCTGCAAATGAAGCATTCTTTCAAGGGCATTATCCAGAAGAACCAATTATGCCAGGAGTACTTCAAGTTGAAGCTTTAGCTCAAACAGGAACAGTTGCTATTCTTTCAATGGAAAGATTTAAAGGTAAGACTCCACTATTTGCAGGTATAAATAAAGTTAGATTTAAAGGAAAAGTTGTACCTGGAGATAAGCTAGATTTATACTGTGAAATTATTAAGATTAAAGGACCTATAGGTATTGGAAAAGGGATTGCCTCAGTAGATGGAAAAACAGTTTGTGAAGCTGAAATACTTTTTGCGTTGCAGTAGGATAGGTGATAAAAATGTTAAAGAAAGTGCTAATTGCCAACAGAGGAGAAATTGCAGTTAGAATAATTAGAGCTTGTAGAGAAATGGGAATAAGTACAGTAGCTGTTTATTCAGAAATAGATAAAGAAGCACTTCATACTCAACTTGCAGATGAAGCTGTATGTATTGGTTCTGCAATGCCTAAAGATAGTTATTTAAACATAACAAACATTCTAAGTGCATGTGTTTTAACTGGAGCTGACGCTATACATCCAGGGTTTGGATTTTTATCAGAAAATCCTAAATTCGCAAAGATGTGTAGACAGTGCAATATTAAATTTATAGGTCCTGATTATGAGACAATTGAGCTTATGGGAAATAAGGCCAAAGCAAGAGAAATCATGAAAGCTTCTGGTGTTCCTGTAGTACCTGGATATGAAGGCGAAATAAGAGACGAAGCCCATGCTTTAGAAATTGCAAAAGGTATTGGATACCCAATAATGATAAAAGCGTCAGCAGGCGGCGGCGGTAAAGGAATAAGAGTTGCCAATAATGATGAAGAATTCTTAATGGGCTTTAAAACTGCTAAAACAGAAGCAAAAGCTTGTTTTGGAGATGATTCATTATATATAGAAAAATTTGTTCAAAAGCCAAAGCATATTGAATTTCAAATATTAGCTGATGAACATGGCCATGTTATACATTTATGTGAAAGAGAATGCTCGATGCAAAGAAAGAACCAAAAGGTTTTAGAAGAAGCACCATCAAATGTATTAACAGAAGAATTAAGAGCTAAAATGGGTGAAATTGCAAAGAGAGCAGCTTTAGCTGTAGATTATAAGAATGCAGGAACTATAGAATTCTTGTTTGATAGAGATAATAATTTCTACTTCATGGAAATGAATACGAGAATACAAGTAGAGCATCCAATTACTGAAATGATTACAGGCATAGACTTAGTAAAAGAACAATTGAAGATAGCATCAGGAGAAAAATTAGCTTATACTCAAGATGATATAAAGATTAAAGGTCATGCAATAGAGTGTAGAGTTAATGCAGAAGATCCAGAACATGATTTCAGACCATGTCCAGGAACAATAGAAGAGCTTTGTGTCCCAGGAGGCATGGGAGTAAGAGTAGATTCGGCTATATTCTGTGGATATAAAATTCCTCATTGTTATGATTCTATGATAGCTAAATTAATTACTTTTGGTGATAATAGAAATGAAGCTATTGTAAAAATGGATAGAGCATTAGCAGAATTTGCAGTAGGTGGGGTAAAAACTAATATTGATTTTGAATTATCAATACTTCATACTAAAGAATTCTTAGAAGGAGATTATGATACTTCATTTTTAGCAGAAAAGATGGTGAAGAAGAATGCTTAAGGATTTATTTGTAAAAAGACAATATGCAACTGTTAAATCCTCAACGTTAAAAAAGAGTATTTCTGAAGAAAAGCCTAATATACCATCAGGTATGTGGGAAAAATGTGATAAGTGTAATTCAATGATATATGCAGAAGACTTAGAAAATTCTAAGTTCGTTTGTGCGACTTGTGGTCATCATTTTAGACTTAATGCAAAAGAAAGAATAAAAGTATTTTTTGATAAAGATACTTTTAAGGAATTCTGGAAAGACTTAAAAACTACTAATCCATTAGATTTCAAAGGCTATGAAGAAAAATTGAAAAGCACTAAGACTGATAGTACAGAAGCTGTTGTTACTGGAGTTGGAAAGCTAAATGGTATAGAAGTAGCATGTGCTATTATGGATAGCTTCTTTATGATGGGAAGTATGGGAACTGTAGTAGGTGAAAAGATTACAAGACTTGTAGAACATGCTACAGAAAATAAGCTTCCATTAATGATTTTTACAGCATCTGGCGGTGCTAGAATGCAGGAAGGTATTTTTTCACTTATGCAAATGGCAAAAATAAGTGCAGCTCTAGCAAAGCATAGTGAAGCTGGTCTTTTATATATTTCTATATTAACAGATCCAACAACTGGAGGAGTAACTGCAAGTTTTGCAATGGAGGGTGACATCATTTTAAGTGAGCCTAATGCATTAATAGGATTTGCAGGAAGAAGAGTTATTGAAAACACAATTAAAGAAACTCTTCCAGATAATTTTCAAAAAGCAGAATTTTTACTTGAAAAAGGTTTTGTTGATGCCATTGTTGAAAGAAAGAATATGAGGGCATGTATATATAAAATTCTTATTTTGCATGGAGTGAGGAATTAATTATGGATAAAGATTTTATGAAAATTAATGTAACACCATGGGAAAGTGTTGAAATAGCAAGGCACAAAGACAGACCATCTGGGCAATATTATATAGAAACTATATTTAAAGATTTTATTGAATTTCATGGAGACAGAAACTTTGGTGATGATCAAGCTATAATTGGTGGAATCGCATCTATTAATGATATAAATGTTACAGTTATAGCAATAACTAAAGGATCAAATACTAGTGAGTATATAAAAAGAAATTTTGGAATGCCTAATCCAGAAGGATATAGAAAAGCATTAAGACTTATGAAGCAGGCCGAAAAATTTAAAAGGCCAATAATTTGTTTTATAGATACTATGGGAGCATTTCCAGGTATGGGAGCAGAAGAAAGAGGTCAAGGGCAGGCTATAGCAAATAATCTTTTTGAATTAAGTAGATTAAAGACACCAATAATTTCAATTATAACAGGTGAGGGCGAAAGTGGAGGAGCTTTAGCTTTAGCAGTTGCAGATAAAATCTTTATGTTAGAACATTCTATATATTCAGTTCTTTCACCAGAAGGATTTGCTTCGATTCTATGGAAAGATCCAAGCAGAGTTAAAGAAGCAGCAGCAGTTGCAAAAATTACTGCTAAAGATTTAAAGGGTTTTGATATAATTGACGGTATCGTAAAAGAACCTAGGGGTGGTGCACATAAAAACCCTGTTAAAACAGCAGAGATTCTTAAGAAAACAATTGTAGATAGCTTGTTAGAATTAAAAGAAAAAGATTTAAATGAACTAATAGATAATAGATATAATAAATTCAGAGCTATGGGAAACTTTTATTAATTATATTTCTAGTTGCGATATATTTTATATAGATAAACAATATATAACCTAGACTTATGCAATAATCCACCGAAAGTAAAAACATTGTTATTTCACAGGACTATGAAAATTTCGCTGAAAGTGCTAAATTGCAGGTTGCACCACTAATGCTTGCTCCCAATTTCATTGTGACAAGCATCAATGGAACAATCTATAATTAAGACCTTTTAACAGCTCATTTTCAATGCCTGTTGCATAAAAATGTTTCTACTTTCTAGTATGATATTTATTGCAAAGTATAAATCGAATTCTTAAGTTGTTTATCTATAGTATAAATCTATAGATATCCCAACTAAGACCTGAACTTATGCATATAACTCGCCGAAATGAATAATATACTTTTGTTCCAGTTTCTGGTTGAAAGATATTTCATAGTCTAAGTACAGTTTATAATTGTTTATCTATAGCTTACAATTGATTTATATATGGCAAGATTTAATATAGGGGCTAAAGAGTAGAGAAGTACTCTTTAGTCCTATTTTTTTGTTTATCTATGAATTATCAGATTATTTTGAAGTATAAGAAAAGTTAATGTGTTATAATGTGCCTAGAGAATACGTTGGAGGTATCAAGTTATGGAAAGTAATAGTACAAGAGTTGCAAAGATAGCCACTAAAATGGCTATATGTGATAGACATGAAGAAGAGCATTTAAAGAAAGTATATGCAGAGAAGGGAATTAAAGTTACCGCAGTAAATGTGGGTGGAAATATAAACTCATCAATATCTAAAATACTCGAAAGTGCATTAGTTGCTGCAAAAAGAAACGAGTTAATAAGAGAAGAGCATTTGCATGAAGGTGCTGTTATAGGTGCAACTAGAGATGCGGTTATTCAAGTTGCAAATAGAGCAAATGGCCAAAATATAGGCGGAAAGATCGGAATAGCTAGAGGTGGAGAACATATTTCAGTATGCATATTCTTAAGTATTGGACTTCTGCACTTAGATGAAGTAGCTATAGGAATAGGTCACAGGGCATTGCCTTTATAGCAGGCAACAATTAACAGCATTAAATATTATTTATGGGATGGTGATAAAATTATGTTAAAAAAATTTAATGTCACTGGAACTTGCATTCCTAATAAACATTACATTGTGGATATTTCGAAAAAAATAGATAAAATAATGAAGCTTATTGATGGTGAAGAGTATTTCGTGATAAATAGACCAAGACAATATGGGAAAACTACAACTTTATTTTTACTAGATAATAAGTTAAAGGAATCAGAAGATTATTTTCCTATAAAGATAAGCTTTGAAGGTATAGGCGATTTGATTTTTGAGGATGAAAATAGGTTTAGTAAAGGTTTTATGAAAATATTAGAACGTACAATCGAGTTTGAAAATGTTGAATTATCAAAATTTATTTCTTCTAATAAAGAAAGCGTAGAAACCTTAGATGATTTATCTTATTTTATAACTAAACTTGTTAGAGAAATAAACAAAAAAGTAGTATTAATGATAGATGAAGTTGACAAAAGCAGTAATAATCAATTGTTTTTGAGTTTTTTGGGAATGCTTAGAAACAAATATCTTCTTAGAAGTGAGGGAAGAGACTATACTTTTCATAGTATAATTTTGGCTGGTGTCTATGATGTTAAAACTCTTAAAGTTAAAATAAGAAGTGATGAAGAACATAAATATAACAGCCCTTGGAATATAGCTTCGGATTTTGAAGTTGATATGAGCTTTTCAAAAGAAGAAATAATGACTATGCTTCAGGATTATGTAGAAGATAAAAAAGTTATATTAGATAAAGAATACTTTTCAGAAAAGCTTTATTTTTATACAGAAGGATATCCATTTTTAGTAAGCAAATTATGCAAGATAATAGATGAAAAGATAATGAGTGATAATGAATTTGTTTGGGAAAAGGAATATATGGATTTAGCTGTAAAAGAAATATTAAAAGATAGTAATACTAATTTTGAGAGTCTTATTAAAAATATAGAAAACAATGAGGAACTATATGATTTTGTTAAAAGAATAGTATTAGATAACGAAAATATAAATTATATAAAAACAGATAATATAGTAAGTTTAGGAAGTATATACGGTATTTTAAAGGAAAAAGATGGAGTTTGTAAAATAAATAATAAGCTTTATGAGCAATTGATTTATAATCATATGATGATGAAAGTAATAAGGCAGGATAAGAAATCAGTTATGTCTCAATATAATTATAAGTCAAATTTTATAAAAGAGGATGGAAATCTGGATGTAAAAAAGATTTTAATAAAATTCTCTGAGCTAATGAAACACGAATACTCAGCCAAAAGAGAAGCTTTTTTAGAAGCAGATGGAAGACTATTGTTCTTAGCTTTTATAAGTCCAATAATAAATGGCACAGGCTTTGCATTTAAGGAAGTACAGGGTGGAGACGAGAAACGTTTTGATATAGTCATAACTTATAATAAGAAAATGTATATATTAGAACTTAAGAAATGGAACGGAGAAGCTTACCACCAAAAAGGCTTAATACAGTTAAGTGAATATTTAGAACAGTATGGATTAGAAGAAGGTTATCTTTTAGTATTTGATTTTAGAAAAACTAAAAAAGAAACAGGAAAGCTAGATGAGGAATTTGTGAATTTCGGTGAAAAACAAAAAAGAATAATACAAGTATACTGCTGATTTACATATATGAAAGAAAAGGGTCTGCTGCTAACGGATTTTAATTCGTTAGCGACAGACCCTTTTTGATAATTCATTATATATATGAAGAAAATAGCAATTCATAATTATCAGTTCACAATGCACAATTAAGGAGGAAAAGGCGTAGGCTTTTCTAAATATATATTGAAATCTTCATTGTGAATTGGACATTGAACATTGTGTATTGTAAATCGTAAATTTTGAATTGTGAACTGTGCATTGATATATAATTTTTATACTAAAAAACTAAAAAAGCTTGCAAAGTATAGCTAGTAACTTTACAAGTATTTCAAAATATGATATCATAACTTAAAAGATTTATAAATTATTATCAATTTATTTGAATATTTATCATAAATATAGATATATATTTATGATTGTATTTATTGAGAAGGTAGTTGGCATTTTGGAGTATAGTAGGAAATTGATAATAAGAATATAGTAGGAGGATAGAAATATGGTAGGGAAAAAGAAAGCAGCCATGCTGCTATGTACAGTTTTAGTTGGAGGAATTCTTGCAGGATGTGGAAAAAGTGCAACGGATTCTAATAATGGAGGCGCTTCATCATCGGCAGTGAAGAATATTGGAGTAATTCAGTTAGTTCAACATGATGCATTAGATGCGTCTAACAAGGGATTTGTTGATGGATTAAAAGAAAAAGGATATGAAGAAGGTAAGAATATTAAAATCGAACAACAAAATGCTCAAGGTGAACAAGCTAATGCGCAAACAATTGCTAAGCAGTTTACAGATGCGAAGAAAGACTTGATTTTTGCAATTGCAACACCAGCAGTTCAAGCTGCTTATAATTCAACTAAAGATATTCCAATAATATTTACAGCAGTAACAGATCCTGTTAAAGCAGAAGTTGCAAAGGATTGGAAGAGCTCGGGAACAAATGTTACAGGTACATCAGATAAAGTTCCTGTGGACAAGCAAATAGAATTATTAAAAAAATTACTTCCAAATGCTAAAACAGTAGGAGTAATTTATAACACTTCAGAAACAAATTCAGTAACTCAAGTTGATGAGCTTAAAGCAGCTGCAGATAAACAGGGCTTAGCAGTAAAAGAAATTGGTGTTACAAATGTTAATGAGATAAATCAAAATTTAGCAAGTGCTTTAGGTCAAATAGATGTATTATATACACCTACAGATAACACAGTTGCTTCAGGATATGCGTTAGTAGGTAAACTTTGTTTAGATAAAAACGTTCCTATAATAGGTGCAGAAGAAGCAGTAGTAAATAAAGGTGGACTTGCTTCTATAGGAATAGATTATTACAAGCTAGGAAAAGAAGCTGGATATAAAGCAGCAGAAGTTTTAGATGGAAAGAAGCCATCAGATGTTGAAATAAGCACACTAAGCGATATGTCATTTACTATAAATACTGATGTAGTTAAGAAATTGAATATAACACTTCCAGCAGATATAGAAGCAAATTGTAAAAAGGTAACTGGAGGCGTTGAGTAGTGGGTGTTTTAATAAATATTTTAGAACAAGGGCTGCTATTTTCATTAGTTTCAATTGGAGTATATATAACTTATAAAATTTTAGATTTTCCTGATTTATCAGTGGACTCTACATTCCCACTTGGGGCTGCAATTTCCGCAGCTCTTTTGGTAAATGGGGTTAATCCATGGATTAGTATAATAATAGCAACCTTAGGTGGAGCGTTAGCAGGAGGAATAACAGCATTTTTGCATGTTAAGCTTAAAATAACAAATTTAATGGCTGGAATATTAGTAATGATAGGATTATATTCTATTAACTTAAGAATAATGGGAAAAGCAAATGTTCCATTATTTAATACTCCTAATTTATTTAAGTCATCAATTCCTGCTATAGTAGTGATTTTAATAATGGTTATTGTAGTGAAAATACTACTAGACTTATATTTAAAGACTAAATCAGGATTTTTGCTTATAGCTGTTGGAGATAATGAACAAGTAGTTTCATCTCTTGGAGTAAATAAAGATTTGGTTAAGGTGCTAGGTCTTATGATAAGTAATGCATTAGTTGCACTTGCAGGTGCACTAACTGCACAATACCAAGGATTTAGTGATGTTGGAATGGGAACTGGTACTGTTGTAATGGGGCTTGCAGCAGTAATTATCGGAACATCATTATTTGAGAGGTTGTCTTTTATTAAAGTTACTACCTTATCAATACTAGGGGCAATTATATATAAGGCGGCAATAGCAATAGTATTAAAACTTGGATTAAATGCCAATGACTTAAAATTAATGACAGCAATAATTGTAGTTATAGCATTATGCTCAAATAGCGGTGCCTTCAAGTTTAAGAAAAGAAAATCTGTTATAGGAGGTAGTGCTAAAGATGTTAAAAGTGAAACAACTATCCAAAGTGTTTAATCCAAATACAATAAATGAAAATAGGGTATTTGATAGATTATCATTAGATGTTAAGCAAGGTGACTTCATAAGTATAATAGGTTCAAATGGAGCAGGTAAATCAACATTATTAAATATGATATCTGGAACTCTTGAGGCAGATTCAGGATCAATATTATTAGATGGTGATGAAGTTATTAATAAACCTGAATACGCAAGATCAAAGTCCATTGGGAGAGTTTTTCAAAATCCATCAATGGGTGTAGCACCTAATATGACAATATTAGAAAATATCGCTCTTGCAGATAATAAAGGAAAGTCTTTTGGACTTAGTTTTGGGATAAACAAAAAGAGGATAGATTATTACAAAGAGATGGTAAAAGAACTTAATTTAGGGCTTGAAGATAAGCTTTATAATAAAGTACAGCTTTTATCAGGGGGACAGAGGCAAGCTTTAACTCTGCTTATGTCAGTAATGTCAAAACCAAAATTATTATTACTAGATGAGCATACAGCGGCACTAGATCCTAAAACATCAGAAATAATAATGGATATAACAAGAAATATAGTAAAAGATAGCGGAATAACAACCCTTATGGTTACCCATAATCTTAAACATGCTCTTGAAAATGGTAATAGACTTTTCATGATGCATAGAGGCAAGATTTTAGTTGATGTCAAAGGGGAAGAAAAAGAAAAGTTAGATAATAATAAACTTCTTGGACTCTTTGAAAAAGCTAATGGAGCAGAAGCATTAAGTGATAGGACATTGTTTGGATAGGATACTTAAGCGGCTAAAGCTTAGCAAAGTATATTTAACAATAATAAATAAGAAATCAAATTATACATCGTCAAATAGATATGGCATAAAAAGATAATATCTATTTGACGATGTATTTTTCTATTCTTTAGTAACTGATTATGAAGGCAAAATCTTCGTAAAGTATAATGAAAATAGTTTTACTTTTCGAAAGAGATTATAGCCGAGTGAAATCTATGGGTAACTTTTAAAAGAAGTGAAATCTATAGTCTGCTAAACAGATTCTGTTATAATTTAGGTAACTTGACTTGTGTATAAATTTGAGAAATACTTCTATAGATATAAATCCATAGATTGCTTTAATAAAATTTTATAAAGAAATAGCATAGATACCTCTAATATTTTAGGTTATGTTGCAACACAAAAATTCTAAGAAGGTTAACCTATACTGACAACAATATTAAACGAAATGAAGCAATAAACAACTATAATTTTAGAGTTAAATTTATCATATTCATGATGGAGCTATGAAAACTGGCTGGTATTATGATGATAAATCTTCCAAATGGTATTATTTTAATGAGGAAGGTATAATGCAGACAGGATGTATAAAGATAGATGATAAATGGTATCATTTTGATAATAATGGAGCAATGGAGACTGAATGAATATAAAAATCCATGTTAGGTAGGATTATTAAATTTAGTATACTTATACGCGGTGATAGCATAGTGAGATTAAAAAGTCTGAAATTTTAAAAGAAAAATATGGTATAATTAAATAAAAATGGTTAGGAGAATGAGGTATGGAAAAGCTTAAATTAATAAAAGTAATATCAGGTTTACTGGTAGTAGCATCAGTATCAGTATTAAATCCTATAGAAATATATGCTACAGAAACGGAAGGAAAATCAGTTCAATCAACGGATACTATAGTAAACAATGTTGGATCAGAGTTAAAGGTTAATTCCGAAAAAGAATCAGATAAAAGTCTTAATAATAAAGATACAGTAAGCGTAACAGGAGTAATGTTAAATGAATCAAGCGCAGTTATTAATCAAGGAGATACTTTAAAGCTAAAGGAAACAGTATTGCCAAGCAATGCAGACAATAAAAAAGTAACATGGAAATCTAGTAATACAGATGTAGCAAGGGTAAGTTCAAATGGAGAGGTAAAAGGAATATCAGAAGGAACTACAACAATTACATGTACAGCAAATGACGGAAGTGGAAGATCAGATACATGTAAAGTAACAGTTTATTATTCTTATTACAACAAAATAGGATTGCTAAATAAAGATGGTAGTGCAATGGAACTTTATAGTGATGAGAATTATAACAGTAATAATATAGTTAGCGAAGCAAAAAATAAGAGAACTTATTATGCAAAAGCGTCATCAGATAATATAAGTGTTAATATAAAAAGATTAGATGAAAAGTATATTAAAGTATTTAGGGTTACTTCATATTCAGATATTGGTGAAGTTAGAAAAGCAAAGCTTGTCGATAATGATAATATTGTTTTAGATCCAGGAACAACAACTCTTATTATAAGAGTATATAATAACAAACCAGATTCAAGCATAAAGTATGAAGATGATAATAATATCTTAAATGAATACGAAGTTAAAGTGGAGTTAGATAAGTGAATTTAATATTGGAATTAATTTTTTATTTTATTAGCTCAAGAATATCAATGGCTCATAATAGAATTGTTATGGGAATATCATCAGCACTATATAACTTTTTTAAAGGAAATAAATGTACACCATATTCTGAGCCAATAGAAGTTATATTTAAAAATGAAAGTGAAGTATATAAATTTTTACCAGATATATTTGAATAGGATTGGGTAACCTCACTCCTGTGGAAAATAAAAATTATCAAGTATAAGTATTATGCTGAATGAAAATTTAGAGTTTCGATAGAGTGGTGTTTATTACCACTCTATTTTACTTACACTTAATATTAAATAATTGTAAAATACCCATAATAGCTTAGCATAAATATTTTCGCGATATACATAATAACATTGTGGAAAATTTCTACTGTTGGAGGAAGTAAAAATGTTTAAGAAAATGCTATCTATTATAATGTTTCTAATGATAATGTCATATATGTTATTTAGCTTTAAAGAAAAAGCCACATTTGCGAGTATTAATGCTGCTGAAAAAAGACCTATTAGAGTAGCTGTATTTTTAATAAATTTTAGTGATGATTATATTTCTTTAGTTCGCAAAGATTTAGAAGATATTCAAGAAGAAAATCCAGGAAAAGTAGAATTTACGTTTTATGATGCTAAATCAAATCAAGCAGTGCAAAATGAGCAGCTTGATAATGTACTTAAAGAAGGTGTTGATCTTATAATAATGCATCTAGTTAAGAACAGGGATGAATTAACGGTAAAAAGAGTTACTAATCAAATTGCTAAAGCTAATATTCCAGTGATATTTTTTAATAGGGAGCCGCTGCTAAGTGAGATTAAAAGATACAATAAATCTCTATATATAGGGTTAGATGCAAAAAGCGATGGAATTATGGAGGGTGAGCTTCTTGCTAATGAATGGAACACAAGTAGAGATTCCATTGATAAGAACCATGATGGAATAATGCAATATGTTCTTTTAGAAGGTGAAAGAAATAATTTGGTAGCAGCTGATAGAACAAAATATTCTCTTTTAGCACTTAGTGAAGCAGGAGTAGAAACTCAGGAGATTGAAAGAGTATTTGCTTATTGGAGTAGAGAACTCGCAAAAGAGGCCGTAGAGTCGCTATTTTTAAAAACTGGACCTAAGATTGAAGTCATAATTGCAAATGACGACTCTATGGCATTAGGTGCAATTGAAGCACTACAATCCTATGGATATAATTTAGGAGATAAAGAAAAAAATATTGCAGTAGTTGGTGTTGAGGGATTGCCAGAATCACAGAAGTTAATTAATGAAGGATTAATGTTAGGGACTATTTTTCAAGACCCAAAAGCAATGGCAGAAGCACTTTATACTATGGGAATGAATATGGTTAAAGGCAGAGATCCAATTGAAGGTACGGATTATCAATTTGATCAAACAGGAGTTGCAATTCGCATACCTAATCAAATTATATATAAGAAATAATTTGATTAGGTATTAAAATAGAAGAAGATTAACTTAATTGTTTTGAGTTTTAGAGAGTGTAAAATAGTCTGTGTAAACTTCATTAGAATGATATAATAAATTATCAAATGAAGGGAGCACAGGCTATGTCTTTATCTAGAGATGAATTAGTAAAATTAATTTTGAGTAACTCTGATATAAAAACGACTGAAGATATACAAAATACATTAAAGGATTTATTTGGAGGGGTACTTCAGCAAATGCTGGAATCGGAGATGGAAAGTCACTTAGGATATGCTAAACATGATTATGAAAATAAAAACACTTCAAATA
>NZ_JAKGTE010000060.1:0-14921 GCF_022324665.1 Clostridium sp. YIM B02500
ATTAACTAGTACTAGTTTGTGTAAAAATAGCTATGCTATGCATAAGTGTATTTCTAAGTTTGGATATCTATAGGATATAAAAAATACTAAAGTATATATATTTTGAACTTCTAAGTAGATTAATTATGATAAATAAAATTGAAAAGAGATTTAAATTATTGCTTTCAGCAGCTATAATATGTTCTATAACCATAAGTTCTGCAAGTATAGTGGGGTGTAGTCCTAAAAAGTCATCTGAAATAGATCCTGAAAATAAAGAAGTGTCAGTTGAGAAAGTTTCTGAAAATAGCAATCAAACAGAAGGTGAAAAAATATCAGAAGAAGTAGTCAGTATTGAAAAATCTACTAATAATGAGGATAATAAAGAAATAGTAGCTTCACAAGTAAAAAAGAAAAATGATTCAGTAAAAATAATTGAAGATAGCAAGTCTATGGATGCCTCAAAGTCGGATAATGGAAAGAATAATTTTACAGAATATATGAATCTATTAGGTTTTAGTAAAGATGAACTTATAAGTACATTAAATGAAAAGCCAAATTCTATAGGAGAAGGTGGAGTGGAATTTAAAAAAGCTGGTATTAGAGTTTGGTTTGATCAGAAAAATAATGATAAGGTAGAGCAAATCTTTATTATGAGAAATGATTTGAATTTAAATGGTGTAAAGATTGGTGATAAGATAAGTAGATTTAAAGAAGTTTTTGGAAACCCAGTTAGTGATAAAAGTGGAGATGCACATTTTAAGTATAAAAATATATTTTTGTCTGTAAATTATGATGCAAACACAGGACAAACCTATGCAATATATATTTTAAAGAATGATTTTTAGTAAATTAAAAACTACTTTCTTATTTTAAAATTATAGGATGATAGCTAAAAGCTAAGCATTGAAGCACAGGCATTTAGTGAAAATATAATAAAAACGTATAGTTAACATAAGAGCTAAAAATTATGGATATGAAGTAATTATATATTATGGATAAGGTAATACTAAATAATAACAGAATGAAAAATGGGGTGTATATGTTATGAGAAAATATGCAAGAGTTATAATACTGATTATTTCTTTAGGCAGTATTATAATAGGCTGTGGGAATGTTGTAAACACAACTAGCTTAATTCAAGCCCCTATGCTCGAAAATGTAGAAGGAAATAAAATTAATAAAGAGCTAAAAGAAATTTTAACGCCTGGCAGTGAATTCTTAGTACCTAAGAATTCACAAGAAAAACAAAGTATTTTTATAGATGATGTTGATAAAGACGGTAAAAATGAAGCATTTGTATTATATAGGGATATGAAAGAAAATAGACAAGTTCATCTATTAATGCTTAAAGAAGAAAATGAAAAATGGAATAAAGTACTTGATGTAGCCACTAATTTTAATATTCTTGATTATTTTACTCTTAAAGATCTTGATGGGGATGGGAAAAAAGAAGTGATTTTAGGTACTTCAGTATCAGATTCTGAACTAAGTAAACAGTTATTTATATATGAATTGAATGGAAAAGAATTAGTTAATAAAGTTAATCGTACTTACGAATGGATAGATATATCGGATTGCAATGAAGATAAGAAACCTGATGTTATAATAATTGATGGAGAAATAGGCAAATCAAAAACAGCAGAAATGTTTAATTATGAAAATAATCAATTAAAATCTCACACGTTTGTGGGTCTAAATCCTGAGGGTGTAATTGAAAATGTAGTTAGTGGAAAATTAGCAGATGGAAATAATGCGTTATTCATTGATAGTGCATTAGGGGCCCATTCAATGTTAACTGAAATTGTTACTTGCGATAAGGGAAGATTTATTAAAATTGGAGATGAAAATGATGGTATTTTATTTAAGGCTTACCCATTATATAGTAGAGATATCAACAATGACGGTATTATAGATGTTGGAGGAATGTATATTCCTAAAGGTTTTGAAGATGCAGCGATGGCAGAAATCCCTTTTATTTATACTTACTCTGATTATAAAGAAGATGGAACACATGAAATTGTAGAAGAAAGATATACAGATAGTGTGCAGCATTTCTACATTACAATTCCTTCCAAATGGCATGGTAAAGTTACAATTCAGAAGCTTGATCAAGGTGTTAGACTTATAGATAATGAAAGTCAGGATAATTTATTTGAAGTAAAATGGATAAGCAAAGGTTCATATGGTGAGAACAAAACCAAGCTTGGAGAAACGAAGGATATTATATTTTATGATGATATTAAAGAAGAACAACCTATTTCAAAGGAAAATTTTCATTTACTTAAAGATGAATTTTAATGGAGGAAAATATGGAAACAATTCTTGTTGTTGAGGATGAACTGTCAATTAGAAGTTTTATCTGCCTAAATTTAAGAAAGAAAAAGTACGAAGTTCTAGAAGCTGAGAATGGAGAAGAGGCCTTATCTATTTTTAATAATAGAAAGATTGATATTGTCTTATTAGATTTAATGCTCCCAGGAATTGATGGATTTGAGGTGTGTCAGAAAATTAGAGATATAAGTCAATCTGTTGGGATTATCATGTTAACGGCACGATCTCAGGAAGAAGATAGAGTAAAAGGTCTTGTAGAAGGAGCTGACGATTATTTACTAAAGCCATTTAGCATGGTTGAGCTAGAGGCAAGAATTATTTCTTTAGCGCGAAGATTGAATCATATATATTCAAAGAAAGAAAGCTCAGTTATTAAATCGGGGCCATTTGAGCTTGATGTAATAAATAAAAAAGTATATCACCTTGGAAAGGATATTAAAGTAACTCCAACAGAATATTGCTTACTTCAATTTTTAATAAATAATAAGAATAAGGTATTTACACGAAATGATATTTTGGATGAAGTTTGGGGAATAAATTATATTGGTGATGAAAAAGTTGTCGATGTAAATATAAGACGTATACGAAGGAAAATAGAGAATGATCCATCAGCTCCAGAGTATTTACGCACGGATTGGGGATATGGGTATTTATGGAAGGAATAAAACTATGAAGCGAAGGATCATTGTTTACTTTATGATAATTAGTTTACTTACATTAAGTCTTGTTATGATAGGGTTTGGAATTGGAATAAGGCAATATTATTATCAGGGAATTGCTAATACATTTCAAAGTCAAGCAGAGGCGATTCCTTCTGTATTGTCAAGAGAAACTGATTTTACTAATAAAAGCTTGGAGGAATTCAGTAGTGAAATTATTAAAAATTATCAGATTAATGGCTCCGAACTACAACTATTAAAAAGAAATGGGAAATTAATTCAATCATCTACAGGTTTTTATGAAGATAAGACTTATTTGATAGATTCTGATGTATTGGATTTGAAAACCACATATAAAATTGAGAAAAATTCATATTCAGGTCAAAAGATTATGACAGTATATACACCTCTTGTTTTTGACGGGCAAGTATTAGGGATTTTGCGATATACAACATCATTAACACAGGTAAATGCTTTAATTACTAATCTATTAATTTATGGAATTATTATCTGCATTTTTATTGCTGTTATCGTGTTTTTTGTAAGTTTGCGTTTAGGGAATATAATTGTAGAACCATTAAATGATATTATCAATTTTACAAAGAAAATAGCAGAGGGAAAATACAAGGAAAAAATCAAAGATACTTATCCAAATGAACTTGGAGAAATAGCAAAAACACTTAACTACATGGGCGATGAAATATTAAAAGCTGATCGTTTAAAGAATGATTTTATATCATCAATTTCTCATGAACTTAGGACACCTTTGACAGGGATTAAGGGATGGATTGAGACTATGCGAGATCCAGACGAATTATCGGCTGAGGAGTTTAAATTTGGTTTGGGAATTATTAATGATGAATCAGATCGACTTATTAGCCTGGTGGAGAATCTTTTAGATTTTTCAAGATATCAGTCAGATCGAATTAAACTAATCTTATCTGATATCAAGATAGACAAAATTATTCGTGAAGTAACCTTCCAGCTTCAAAAGAAAGCAGAAAAAAAGGAAATTAAATTAGTGGTTGAAACGCACCCAGCAATTATTACAGCAGATGGTGATAGATTGAGGCAAGTTATACTAAATGTATTAGATAACGCAATTAAGTTCTCATATAAAAATCGTAAAATCTATGTTATTCAATCAGTTAGCGAAGAGTACATTTTAATTAAAATTAGCGATACAGGTATTGGAATTAAAAAAGAGGATATAAATCATGTTATGGAGTCATTCTATAAAATTGATCCTAAATCTATTGGCGCAGGACTTGGATTGGTCATTTCTAATAATATTATAGATATGCACAATGGGATTCTTAAAATTGATAGTGAATATGGGAAGGGAACAACAGTGACAATTTCACTTCCGTTAGAAAACTTTAAATCCTACGTAAATGCTTAGATTAAATTAATAATTATTGGCTGAAATTTTTAGACAATATAGAAAATTTCAGCTTTAATTTTGTTATAATGATGTATACAGTAGTAAGTTTTATGATATAAAAGAAAAATATAAAGTAGTTATTATTAAAATAACTAATAAATTTGAATTTGTTGTACTTATGATAAAATATATGTTTCAACAATAAATCTATATTTAAAGCTTTAGTAAGTCAGACACTCAATTAAGGATAGATGTAGAAACTTAATTGTGACATGAATATATTTATAATGAGATATTTGTTTTAAGGAGTAATTTTTATGAAAATGATGCTTTTTACACTAGAAATAATAGGTGAAGAAAATAATAACTATAAAATTAAAGTCAGTAACGGTACTGAGAACTCCTTAGTAGAATTTAATCCTTTAAAAAAAGAATTACATTTTGTAGATAATAACAACCTAAGTAATTTCTTTAAAGGACAGGAATACCAATTTAGAAAAATGCTACATAATAAGCGGCCAGATACATATTATGTAGGGTTTAATGTAAAAGTAGTCATAAGAGAAGATAAAGATGTAGCTGCTTTTAATGATAGGAGTAAAATCTTAGTTTTAGATAAACGAAATAGTAATTATGATAGTTATGCAATAGAAGAAAGTAAGGCTGAAGAGAGAATCTATAAAATCTACACAGATGCCAGTTATTTAGAGAAGAAAAATCATGGTGGATTTGCTTTTATAATAGAAGATTTGAAAGGAAATTATAATTTATATACAGAAAAAGTGAAAGACATAGGAAGCAGCCAAGCTGAACTTGAAGCAGCCATAAAAGCACTTGAATTATTAAAAAATGTTGAAAAAATAAGAATAATAACTGATAGCCAGTATGTCAGAAAAGGACTCACAGAATGGTTACCTATATGGAAATTGAATGACTTTAAAACTATTAATGGAGAACCAGCTAAGAATATAGAAAAGTGGCTTGATTTTGATAAAGCTTGTAATGGAAAATATATTGAATTTCAGTGGGTAAAAGCACATTCTAACCATTTTGAGAATTCTCTCTGCGACATGTATGCCAAAGATATAGCTAATAAAAATTCAACCAGTTACTAATAGTTACAAGAAGTTAATACGCTATAAATATTAAAGTTTAGTAATATTATAAGCTATAAGATCTACTTATCTAATACCCTTAATAGAATTGTAAATATAAAAATTTTATAAAAAATTTGCAGACAAACATAATGTTAGTATATAATTGTGCATGTTGGAATTTTATATAGTAATTATATTATTTAAGAGGAGATTTAGTCGTGCAAGGTAGATGTTATTATTGTAATAAAGAATTAACTGAAAGAACAATTAAAAGACATGCAAAGAGCTGTTCAGTAATGAAAAAATCAATTGAAGAAAAGATGAATTATACTAAAGGGGTAAGAGAGCAATTCATAATATCCATGAAAGATAAGTATAATCCTAGTTTATATTGTATTTATGTTTCGATAGATGCAAAGTTGCAACTTCAGCATTTGGACAAATTTATAAGAGATATATGGGTAGAATGTTGTGGACATTTAAGCGCGTTTTATATTGATGAAGAAATATATCATGATAATAGTGATGAACAATATGAGATGAATTTTTATTTAAAAGATGTATTAAATGTTAATAAAAAGTTCGAATATGAATATGATTTTGGTTCAACTACTTATTTGACTTTAGAAGTTGTAGATATAATACAAGTCCCAAATGAATTTAGCCAAGTGGAAGTTATTGCTAGAAATAATCCAGAAGAAGGTAAACTTAATAATTCTCCAAGAGATGGAGTTTGCGGGTATATAGGAAATAAAGATTCGGAAAAAGAATACTTGCCTGGAAATAACAATAAATACAAAGTTAGTAATAAAAAGCCGATACATAACAACGATGCTTTTTCAGATTTTGACGATTCTGAACAAATGATAGAGAATAGTTTTTTAAAACATCATAATAAATTTACAAATAGTTTTATACATACGTTTTTCAAGGATACATATTCTTTTGATCTAGAAGAATTGATCAAGCCATATCCTAAAAAGGAAATTTGTAGTCTAGCAGAGAACATTGGTCTTAAATTATCATATAATTTGAATAAGAATCAGGTAATTGAAAAATATATTGATGAATATGAAAAGAATATCAGAAATAAAATGAATGTGATTAATGATGATATGTATAAAATATTATTAAAATACATTAAGAATAATGGAATAATTTCAGTTTCTGATAATGAAGCAGAAAACTATGCGGATAAACATGCTTTTTTTATGAATCAAGGGATGGTATTTCCTTGCTTAAAAGATAGAAAACCAATCTTATTAATGCCTGAACTAATGCAGGCTGTTGTTAAGCAATGTGATACCCTAGAGTTTAGAAAGTTAATGAAGAAAAATAGTGAAATCATGAATATCTTTAGAGGGATGATTAAGTTATATGGTGTTCTTTGTTTTGAAGATGTTAAAGGATTAATTAAAAGATACGAGAATATAGATGATTCAATATTGTTATCTATATTAGAAGAAGGATCTTTTTATTATAATAATGAATATTATGGTACAATTGATGATGATGGAAAAATTATATTCGTTAATGTAGAAATAGAGGATTATGAAGAAATATTAAATGATATAGACAATAATTTGGATTATTTTATGATTAGTAAAGATGATCTAATCTCCATGTCTAACGAAGATTATTTGGAAAGAAATAGTATTGGAAGGAAGTTTTTGAAAGAATTTTCATCTATGTTTTTAGTTGATAAAAATGATGCTGCTGGAACTATGAACATGTTGGCTTTGGATATGCAATATAGAAATTCTGAAGAAATACTTGAAGACATAATAAATGGAATAGATGCAAAACTTGACAAGGAAGATGAAATCAGAGTATTTAATATTGTTAATAAATTTATTAAGAATATACCATTATGGAAATATAAAGGTGCAACTATAAATGAAAAAGAAGGAAATAACAAAACAATTGAAAGGACAAAAGAGATTGGAAGAAATGATCCATGCCCATGTCAAAGTGGAAAGAAGTACAAGAAGTGCTGTGGACGCAATGGAAATGTGATTCAACTGTTTTAAAGAATTTTAGTTATACAAATAACTTATGAATGCAATTTTGAATACTTTTTCTTTTAGATAAATATATTAATATTATTTTAAATATAGTACGAGAAATAAGGGTTTATCAAAGATGAACCCTTATTTTTTGAGAAAATAGATAGTGAATTAAATTAAAAAAAGCATAAAAATTCGACATTAAAATATTATGTGACTATGATATAATAGTTCTGTGGATATATAAGGAATTAATAAAGGGTTTTTGTAAAATGAATAAAATTATGGAGAGGATGGTGTTATGTATTATGTTTGATATTAAAAAAGGATTGAATAAATTCTATATTGGAGAAACGGAAGAAAATACTTTAGCAGAAGTAATATTAAGTGATACTAGTAAGGATGTAATAAAAATTGAGCATACTTTTGTAGGCGAAAAGTTGAAGGGCAAAGGAGCAGGAAAACTTTTAATAAGGAAAGTTGTAGATTTTGCGATAGAAGAAAATAAGAAGATAATGCCAGTATGTGTTTTTGCAGAAAAGGAATTTGATAAAAATAAAGAGTATGAGAGTGTTTTATATAAAAATGCTTAATGGGTTTAAGGACAAAAGACTTGGAAACCCACCTGGAGTATTAGGAGCGATGTTATTTAAAGAAGGATTCTTTTTAGTATGTGCAGATGATTTAGAAAGCCCAATAAAAAGGTGGGATATAAGAAGAAGATTAAATGCTTTTGTTTGGGCAATAGAAGTAGAAATAGAGAATAAAAATCAACTTTATAATGTATGGCATGCTCTCAAATTTTTATGTAAAGAACTAGATGAGAAGGCGGCTAGAAGTTTAGGAAACAAGTTATCAAATTTAAACGATACTCAAAAAGAAGATATTGAAGAATACAGACAAATGATCCTTGATATTATTAGAAAGCCATCAAATTTAAGTAGAATAAAAGCATGGTTATGGAAAAATTATAGCTACTACAGAAAATATAAAGGTATAGAACTTGATATAGTGAAGGAGCCAACAGATCTAAGATCAAATACAATTTTGGCTGAAGAACTAATTAAGTTAGAAAACAAACTATATAATGAAGGATATTCTTTTGGATCGAGTCCAATTCTTTATAGAGGAAAAATATAGAAATATGCATATTGTGTATAAAAATGTAGAAATAAAGGTTATGAAAGTGCGAAAGAATAGAAGGAAAAAAGGATATAGATGTTGAAATATATATAATAAGGTAATTAACCTAATAAATATTTATTGAAATGATAGCGAGGAGAGAGAATTTATGAAAAAATTTGTTTGTACAGTGTGTGGTTATATTCATGAAGGAGAAGCAGCACCAGAAAAATGTCCAGTATGTGGTGTAGGATCAGAAAAGTTCATAGAACAAAGTGGTGACTTAGCTTTTGCTGATGAACATGTAATTGGAGTTGCTAAAGGCGTTGAGAAAGAAGTGATCGATGGATTACAGGCGAACTTTATTGGAGAATGCACAGAAGTTGGAATGTACTTAGCTATGTCAAGACAAGCTGATAGAGAAGGGTATCCAGAAGTTGCAGAAGCATATAAGAGAATCGCATTTGAAGAAGCAGAACATGCTGCTAAATTTGCTGAATTACTTGGAGAAGTAGTAGTGGCAGATACAAAAGCTAATTTACAAGCTAGAGTCGATGCAGAACATGGTGCATGTCAAGGTAAGAAGGATTTAGCAACACTTGCTAAGAAATTAAACTTAGATGCAATACATGATACAGTTCATGAAATGTGTAAGGATGAAGCTAGACATGGAAAAGCTTTCAAAGGACTTTTAGATAGATATTTTGCATAAAGAAAATATCCAAAGTTGTTAACAAAAAATATTCATAAAGGTGGATTAGGTAGAAATACTTAATCCGCCTTTATTTATTCTTTCGTCAAAATCGTGTATGTACAGAAACAATACATTAATATATGTTAAACTAATTTTAAGCTCAGAATAGTATAAAATGTAGTTCATATTATTAAAAAAACTGTAGATTATTAAGTTGTCTAAATTATTTAAAATTAATCAATCAAAAGCTTATATTAAAAAAATATGATATAATTATTTTATATCTTTAGTTGTTATTATTTTACAGTTAAATATAGTATATATCACGATAAAACATGCCTAAAGATATATAGTATGAAGTCATTAAGGTAAAAATAAATGTTTTAAAGAGTTAAAATCTAGTATAGATTATTAGTTATGTAAATCTGAGCTTTTTTGTGTCTCATACTGGAGGTGATATTATTAAGACTGCGTTATTTATATTATTATTTTCATGTTGTATTTTTTATTTATTTTTAGGAATATACGGTTATAGAATGGATAAAAAATCAAAAACAAATCAGATATTTATATATATATGTATTTGCTTTGGACTTTGGTCAGGCGGATATGCAATGATGTTAACATCTGATAATATCAATACAGCATTTTTTTGGAGAAATTCTTCGGTTCTAGGGTATTGCTTTTTTAATGGACTTTGGCTATACTTTGCATATTTACTGAATAATGAGGATGATTTTGAGTATATTTCAATAATAAAATTTTTAGCATATGTTCCAACTACACTATTATTTATTGGAAACATTATAGTAGAACCTTATTCAGCAATGACTAAGGAATATTATGGCTGGATTGATGTGGCTCCAGAGTTGTTTCCACAAATTCTATATATAATATGGGCGATAGTAATAGATTTTGCAGGTGTTATAGTATTGTATTTAAGAGGAAAATATTCTAAGAAGAATAGAGTAAAAAAGCAAAACAAAATTATTTTAATAACTTGTACAGTAAGTATCATTATAGGAATAATTACAGATTTTATTTTGCCTTTACTAGGAGTAACTATTTTTCCATCAGCAGTATTAACGGGAACCATAGCTTTAGGTGGTATTTATTATGCAATAAACAAGCATAGATTGATGTTGACGACTCCAAAGTATATATCAGAATATATTTTTAACACTGTAAATGAGCCGATTTTTATTTTAAATGAGAACTTCATTATTCAAAATTGTAATGATGCATCATTAAGTATAACTAATTATAAAATTGAAGAAGTAGAAGGAAAAATATTTAGTGAATTACTGGATAATGTTGATTTTGACTTAAGTAGTATAACGAAAAATTCTTGTGTAAAAAATATAGAAGTTAACTTGGAAACGAAATATGGAAATAACATTACATGTGAATTGTCAGGTACAATTATATATGATGAATATAGCGATATATTAGGAATATTAATATTACTACATGATATTTCGGAAAGAAAAAAAATATTAGAAATGGAAAAGAACTGTACTTTAAAATTAGAAGAAGCTAATATGATGCTTAAAAATCAAATTCAAGATAAAATAAGAGCTGAGGAGAAACTTCGTCATTTTGTCTATTATGATCCTCTTACAGAACTTCCTAATAGAAAAATGATGCTAGAAAACCTTAATATGCTTTTAGAAATTAAAAATAATAGTTTCGCAATACTTTTCATAGATTTAGATGGATTTAAAAGTATAAATGATGATTATGGACATCAAGTTGGTGACAAAGTTCTCAAAAATGTTGCGGACACATTAAAAGGCATAATAAGTAATGTTGATATAATAAGCAGAATTGGTGGAGATGAATTTGTAATTATAACAACTGATATAAAATCCACTACTTATGTTAAGGAAATTGCTGAAAGAATTCAAAAAGCATTGAAAATTCCTTTTATTTATAATGAGGAAGATTTATGTGTCGGAGCCAGTATTGGCATAAGTATATTTCCTGAACATGGTAAAGATGCAGATACATTGATTAGAAAAGCAGATGTAGCCATGTATGAAGTTAAGAAAAAAGGTGGGTATGATTATGCCTTGTATTCATCGAAAATAAATGATGAATTTCTTAATAAAATGAATATCAAAGAGAAATTAAATAAAGCCATGGAAAATAATGAATTTGTAATTTACTATCAACCAATTATAAGTTTAAGATCAATGAAAGTGCTATATTCAGAAGCTCTAATTAGATGGAAACAAGCTGATAAAATTATTTCTCCTATAGAGTTTATTCCAATTGCAAAAAGTGTGGGTGAAATAATATCAATTGATAATTGGGTATTAGAAAATGCCTGTAAGCAATGTGAAATATGGCATGAGCTCGGAGGAAGTGAATTTAGTATTTCAGTTAATGTTTCTTATTCGCAATTAAAGCAATCTGAGTTCATACCAATGGTTGAAAATATATTAAATCATTATTCGTTTCCGGCAAGATGTTTAAATATGGAGATTACTGAAGATGAGGCTATGGAGGATTCTGGTACAATCATAGGAATACTAGAAAAGTTAAGAAAAATAGGAGTTAGAGTATCTTTAGATGACTTTGGTACAGGCTACTCATCCCTTAGCTATGTCAATAGATTACCTATTGATATGATAAAAATTGACAAGTCACTTGTATGGAACTTGGAAAAGGATTATAAAAGTGTAATGATTGTTAGATCAATAATAACTTTAGGGCATAGTCTGAATCTTAAGATTATTGCAGAAGGAATTGAAACTCAAGAACAATTTAGGATTCTAAATGAACTTAACTGTGATTATATTCAAGGTTACTTAATAGGAAAACCAATGGAAGCATTGGAGTTTGAGCATAGATTTATTAAAAAGGAAACTGAAACTATGAAATCATAAAAATTAGAAGTATTTTACTAAAAGATAATATAGATATAAGAGCTATCCGCATGCTAAAAATGGATAGCTTCTTAATTTGTATAAGATGTATATTTGAGTTGTAAAATTCAAGTTGTAGAATATTTATTAAGGAGATTTTAAATGGAGACAACTATTTATTATTTTACTGGTACAGGAAATTCACTGAAGATAGCTAAAGATTTATGTGAAAATATCACCAATTGTCGATTGATACGCATATGCAAACGTAATATGAATATAAATGAAGTGACTTCTGAAAGAATAGGATTTGTTTTTCCTGTTTACTATAGAGGGCTTCCTAAAATGGTTGCAAATTTTATAAAAAACTTAGATGTTAATTTAGGCAAATACTTTTTTGCGGTAGCTAATTTTGGGAGTTATGCTGCATTAACCTTTGAGCAAATTGATATCCTGTTAAGAAATAAAGGAAAATCACTTTCTGCAAATTTTAGTGTTGAGATGCCTGGAAATATGTGGTTTATGTATTATCCTCATCCTAAAGAAGATTTCATTAATCGAATGAATAATCAATCAAGGATAACAATTAATATTGCAAGAATGATTAATAATAATTATGAAAATAATATTCCTGTCATAAAAAACAGATATAAAGAAGAAAAGATGTATGAAGATTTTAACCCAAATAACATTGATGAAAATTTCTGGGTTAGCGAGAAATGTATAGGCTGCGGAATTTGTTCTAATGTATGTCCAGCTGAAAATATAGAAATTATAGAAGCAAAACCTTCATGGGAACACCGATGTGAGCAATGTCTGGCGTGCATCCACTTATGTCCGCAGACAGCAATTGAGTTTAAGAAAGATTCAATAAATAAAGAAAGATATAAAAATATATTTGTTAAAACCAAGGATCTCTTTTAAAATCTAGTTTATGGATATATAAGTATATTTTTCCGGATGGATATGTTCTATCTGTTTCAGAATTGATCTGCTCAATTTCAGATAAACATTTCAATGTAAGTGATGTAGAAAATCTTAGATTGCATTATGAAAAAAACTAGAACATTGGGCAAGTAATTTTGAAAATGCTTTGCCTGAAATAAGAAAGACTAAGGATGAAACATTTATAAGAATGTGGAGATTATATTTAAATGCCTGTGCAGCATCTTTTAATAGTGGAAATGTTCATATACACCAATTTCTATTTGGCAAAGGAGTAAATAATAATTCACATTGGACTAGAGAGTATATGTATAAATAATATTATCTAAAAGTTTTGGCCATATTTTATTAATGAATTCTTTTGTTAGCATCATTCATTATAGGATATGGCTATATATATGTTGAAATTCACAATGCACATTTCACAAGTCACAATTACAGCTAAAATTTTTGCAATATTTTTAGAATCCTTTTATTTCTAAATGATTAATTTTGAATAAATTTTATATTTATATGCAACCTAATCAAGAGTAGATATATAATTTTGAGTATTTATATCTAATGGGAGGCATTATAATGAAAATATTAAATAAAAGAATTGCGATAATATTGCTAACTTTAACTATTTTTTTATTGATATCTATAACTCAAGTTAAAACAATAGCAAGTTTGGATCTTAACACTAGTAGAGTGTCTAATATAGCAGTAATATTTTTCGTAACTGATGATCCATTTACTATGAAAGTTATTGAAAGCTTAAAAAATATAGAAAATGAGAATCAAAATAGAGTGAAATTTACTTTTTTAAATCCGAAGAACAATATAGCAATACAAGATGAAATATTAGATGCTGCTTTACAAACAAAATATGATTTATTTATATTATATTTACCAGACAGAAGAGAAAATGTTGTAGAAGGTGCCATTAACAAGATTAAGCAAAAGAATAAGCCTTTAATACTAATGAATATTATACCTGAAGTAGCATCAAGAGCTTCTAAATTATATGAGAAAGTTGTTTTTGTAACTCCTGATTCGAAAAAAGCTGGCATTGCTCAAGGTAGAATCATTGCTGATTTTTGGAATAAAAATAAAAGCAGTTTAGATGCAAATGGTGATAATATATTACAGTATGTTTTGTTGCAAGGTCCATCTGATGACCCACAGCCCATTGATAGAAGTAAATATGCGATATCAACACTTAATGATTCTGGAATAAAGACACAAGAACTTGCTAGAGTAAATGCTAATTGGTCTAAGGATCTAGCTAAAAGTTCCATTGATAATTTGTTCCTTAAATATAATGGGAGAATTGAAGCAATAATTTCAAACAATGATGCTATGGCAATAGGCGCTATTGAGGCATTGCAAAAATATGGTTATAACAAGGATAATAAGTCAAAAAATATAGCCGTTGTTGGAATTGATGGATTACAAGAAGCAAAAGATTTAATTGATAAAGGAATCATGACTGGAACTGTTATTCAAGATCCAAGGATTGAAGCTGAAGTTTTATATAAAGTTGGAATGAATTTAATTAAAAATTTAAGCCCAACAGAAAATACAGATTACAAAGTTGCTGAAGGAGAAATCATAATACCATTTCCATATGATACATATATACGTAACATTAGTGAATCATAAGTAGTAAAACTTTTTTTTATGATATTTATATCTGAGATTGTTAGCGAAAATGCTTTGAAGTAATATTTAAAAAGCTGGTACTTTTGTTTAAAAAATACCAGCTTTTTAATATTGTTTATTGTATTTTGAATACCACCTGCTACGCGGGTGGTTCTAAAGAGCTTTCAGCGGTGAGTAGAAAATAAAA
>NZ_JAKGTE010000061.1:0-14844 GCF_022324665.1 Clostridium sp. YIM B02500
CCTATTGTTCCAATATTAACGTGTGGCTTACTTCTTTCATACTTTGCTTTTGCCATTATAATTTTCCTCCCTTGATAGACATAATTTAAAGAATCTTTTCGTAAATATTATAACTTATAGATATTTTAATATCTATATTTATTATTCAAGTTTTTTACCATATTATATAAAAATTATTAAAGCACATTATATGTTCCGTAAAATAATTTAATATACAATATGATAAAAACTTTATATTACTCTTTATTTAGTTCTGCTACCTGCAATTTGTTCTTGAATATTCTTTGGAACTTCATCATAGTGATCAAATACCATTGAGTAAACTCCTCTACCTTGAGTTCTAGATCTTAAAGTAGTAGCATATCCAAACATTTCTGATAATGGAACAAACGCTCTGATAACTTGCGCTCCATTAAGAGCTTCCATACCTTCCATTATACCTCTTCTTGAATTGATATCTCCGATAACATCTCCCATGTATTCTTCTGGAACTGTTACTTCAACTTTCATCATTGGTTCAAGAAGTACAGGGCTTGCTTTAGCCATTGCATTCTTAAATGCCATAGAACCAGCTATTTTAAATGCCATTTCAGATGAGTCAACTTCATGATATGAACCGTGTACTAATTTAACTTTGAAGTTAATAACATTATAGCCTGCAATTATACCATTTTTAGATGCTTCTTGAATACCTGCATCAATAGCTGGTATGTATTCCTTAGGAATAGCTCCTCCAACAACAGCATTTTCAAATACATATTCACCTTCAGTTGGTTCCATTTCAATCACAGCATGACCGTATTGTCCTTTACCACCTGATTGTTTAGCATATTTAGCTTCTGCTTTAACAGCTGATCTAATTGTTTCCTTATAAGCAACCTGAGGTGCTCCAACATTACATTCAACTTTAAATTCCCTTTGAAGTCTATCAACAATTATTTCTAAGTGAAGCTCTCCCATACCCGCAATAATTGTTTGACCTGTTTCTGTATCAGTCCAAGTCTTAAATGTAGGATCTTCTTCTGCTAATTTAGCTAATGCCATCCCCATCTTTTCTTGAGCATCTTTTGTCTTTGGTTCAATAGCTACTCTTATAACTGGTTCTGGGAACTCCATAGCTTCAAGAATTATTGGACTATTTTCTGCACATAAAGTATCACCTGTTGTAGTGTTTTTTAATCCAATTACTGCACCAATTTCCCCTGCTTCTAATGATTCAACTTCTGATCTTGAATTTGAATGCATCTTAACAAGTCTACCGATTCTTTCTTTCTTACCTTTCGTTGAGTTAAGAACATATGAACCACTTTGCATTACACCAGAATATATTCTTGTAAATGCTAATTTACCAACAAATGGATCAGTAGCTATTTTAAATGCTAAAGCTGATAATGGTTCAGAGTCTGAAGAATTTCTATGATCTTCTTCTCCATCTAATGTTGTTCCTTTTATTGCTGGAACATCTAATGGTGATGGTAAGTAATCTACAACTCCATCAATCATTTCTTGAACACCTTTGTTTTTGTATGAAGAACCACAAATACAAGGATATATTTCGTTAGCAATTGTAGCTTTTCTTAAAGCAGCTTTTAATTCTTCAATTGTAAGTTCTTCACCTTCTAAATACTTTTCCATTAATTCTTCATCTGTTTCAGCAATAGCTTCTATCATTGCTGCTCTGTATTCTTCAGCTTGATCAGCATATTCAGCTGGTATAGCTTCTTCTCTCATATCTTTTCCAAGATCATCATAGAATATAAAAGCAACATTCTTTATAAGGTCAACCATTCCTTTGAAGCCTTGTTCGCTACCTACTGGAATCTGAATCGGAACTGCGTTTGCTTTTAATCTATCTTTAACTGTTTGAATACATCTAAAGAAATCAGCACCTGTTGCATCCATTTTATTTACATAAATCATTCTTGGCACACCATACTTATCTGCCTGTCTCCAAACAGTTTCAGTTTGTGGTTCAACACCGCTCTTTGCATCAAGAACTGTAACAGCTCCATCAAGTACTCTTAATGATCTTTCAACTTCAACTGTGAAGTCTACGTGACCAGGAGTATCTATAATATTAAGTTCATGTTCTTTCCAGAAACATGAAGTTGCTGCTGAAGTAATTGTTATACCTCTTTCTTGTTCTTGAACCATCCAGTCCATTGTAGCTTCACCATCATGAACTTCCCCTATTTTGTGACTCACTCCTGTATAGAACAATATACGTTCAGTAGTTGTTGTCTTACCAGCATCTATATGAGCCATTATACCGAAGTTACGGAATTTATCTAAAGGATATTTTCTAGCCATTTATTTGTCCTCCTCTCAATGAGTAAAATATAATTTAATTTGACAAAACTGCCTTAGCATAAGCCAAAACAGTTTTATAGATATTAGTATCTGTAATGAGCAAATGCCTTATTAGCTTCTGCCATTTTATGAGTATCTTCTCTCTTCTTAACAGCTGCTCCTGTATTATTAGATGCATCTAATAATTCACCAGCAACTCTTTCACTCATTAGCTTTTCGCCTCTTTTTCTAGCTGCTATTAACATCCATCTTATTCCTAATGTCTGTCTTCTTTCTGGTCTAACTTCGATTGGAACTTGATAAGTAGCACCACCTATTCTTCTAGCTTTAACTTCTAGTAATGGCATTACATTGTTCATAGCTTCTTCAAATACTTCTAAAGCTTCTTTTCCACTTCTTTTTGCTATTAATTCAAATGCTTCATAGCATATCTTTTGGGCTACACCCTTCTTACCATCTTCCATTATACTATTTATAAATTTAGTAACAACCTTTGAATTGTATACTGGATCTGGTAATACGTCTCTTTTTGCGATATGTCCTTTTCTTGGCACTTTTCTTCCCTCCTTAACATTTTAAATTTAAGTTCATCGGTACTCGGTATTTTTCATACCGTAAAGTGCTACATCTTTTACATCTATATAAACTCAAAATAAAATCTATAATTTCTGTTGAAGATAAGCACTATTCTTTGTTAAAATTCCTATTTCTTCTTAGGTCTCTTAGCACCGTACTTTGATCTTCCTTGTAATCTGTTAGCTACTCCAGCGCAGTCTAGCGCACCTCTTACGATATGGTATCTAACACCAGGAAGGTCTTTAACTCTTCCACCTCTTATAAGAACAACACTATGTTCTTGTAAGTTGTGACCTACTCCACCAATATATGCAGTTACTTCAAATCCATTTGTTAATCTAACTCTGGCAATTTTTCTTAACGCTGAGTTAGGTTTTTTAGGAGTTGTTGTTTTAACTACTGTACATACACCTCTTTTTTGAGGACACTCTTTAAGTGCTGGTGCAGTTGATTTAACTACTGCTGTTTTTCTGCCTTTTCTTACTAATTGGCTAATAGTTGGCATTTTTTCACCTCCTGAAATTTATTTATCTATTTTAAAATTAAGATAAACACTAATTTATCAAGTTATATGGATTAGTATATCATACAACTTATCAAATATACCTAAATTTTACACAATAAATCAATATCCTATGTATTAAGCTATAAATTTACTTTTATAAAATGATATATTCACATTAATTTGTGTGATTTCACATTTAAAATCACACAAATTGTATTTTATCATTTAATTTTACACATGTCAATATAATACATGCTTATTCTTCAACAGTTTCTCCAATAGTTTCTTCAACTAATTCACTATCTGTTTCCACCTTTAAAGATCTATATCTCATCATTCCAGTACCAGCTGGAATAAGCTTACCAATTATTACATTTTCTTTTAATCCAACTAAAGGATCAACTTTTCCTTTAATTGCTGCTTCTGTTAGAACTCTTGTCGTTTCTTGGAACGAAGCTGCTGATAGGAAACTATCAGTTGCTAATGCTGCCTTAGTTATACCTAGTAGAGTTTGTTCTCCTTTTGCTTCTTCTCCACCAAATTCTCTTACTCTAGCATTTTCTTCATAGAAATCAAACATATCAATCATAGTTCCTGGTAATAAATCCGTGTCACCTGAATCAACGATTTTTATCTTTCTAGTCATTTGTCTAACAACAACTTCTAAGTGTTTATCATTAATATCAACACCTTGTAGTCTATAAACTTTTTGAACCTCTGAAAGTAAGTATCTTCTCGCTCCATCTATTCCTTTTATGCTCATTATATCATGAGGATTTACCGAACCTTCTGTGATTTCATCTCCAGCTTCAACATAATCACTTTCATTAACTCTCAATCTTGATCCAAAAGGTATATCGTAGCTACGTTCTTCTCCATCGGCACCCATAACTATTACTGTTCTTTTCTTTTTAGTTTCTTCTATTCTCGCAGTACCAGCAATTTCACTTACTATTGCAAGCCCCTTCGGTTTTCTAGCCTCAAATAGCTCCTCAACTCTAGGTAAACCTTGAGTAATATCTGCTCCTGCAACTCCACCAGTATGGAATGTTCTCATTGTAAGCTGTGTTCCTGGTTCTCCAATTGATTGAGCCGCTATTATTCCAACAGCTTCTCCAATATCAATCTTTTTAGCTGTCGCCATATTCATACCATAGCATCTAGCACATACACCAACTTTACACTTACAAGTGAATACGGATCTAATCTTCACTTTCTTAATTCCTGCAGAAACTATCTTATCAGCGGCATATGGATCCATATATTCATTCTTTGGATGTAATACATCCCCAGTTTCCGGATCAACAATATCTTCTGCTGTATATCTACCAATTAATCTTTCTCTTAATTCCTCGATAACTTCGTTACCTTCTTTAATTTCACTTACAAATATTCCTTCATCTGTGCCACAATCTTCTTCTCTTACAATAACATCTTGTGAAACATCAACAAGTCTTCTAGTTAGATATCCAGAATCCGCAGTCTTTAAGGCTGTATCTGCATTACCCTTTCTAGCTCCATGTGTTGATAAGAAATATTCTATTACATCTAATCCTTCTTTAAATGATGCCCTTATAGGTAACTCTATAATCTTACCTGATGGACTGGCCATAAGACCTCTCATACCAGCTAACTGCTTGATCTGAGATTTTGATCCTCTGGCTCCAGAATCAGCCATCATATATATCGGATTAAATTTATCAAGACTATCCATTAATGCATTGGCTACATCTTCAGTTGTCTGAGTCCATTTTTCTATAACTCTTTCATATCTTTCTTCATCAGATATGAAACCTCTCTTATACATCTTTTCAATCTTTTCGATCGTTTCATCTGCTTCCTTAAGTAAATCATATTTCACTTTTGGAACTATTATATCTGATGAAGCAACTGTTACAGCCCCGATTGATGAATAATGATACCCCAATGCTTTAATATTATCAAGCATTATAGATGTTTTAACCGGACCATGCTTCATATAACATTGATCGATTATCTTTCCTAACGACTTTTTCGTAGCTAAGAAATCAACTTCTAGATTAAATGATTCTTCTTCATTTTCTCTATTTACTAATCCAAGATTTTGTGGAATTGATTCATTAAATATAATCTTTCCAACAGTAGTTTTAATGATCTTAGATTTCAATTCTCCATCGACTTCTCTAAACATTCTAACATTTATTTGAGCATGTATGTCAATTTCTTTAACTTCATACGCCATTATAGCTTCATCTTTGCTTGAGAATGTCATACCATCGCCTTTAGCTCCATTTTTATCCATTGTTAAATAATATGATCCTAGAATCATATCTTGTGTAGGTACACAAACCGGTTTGCCATCTGATGGTTTTAGAATATTTGTTGCAGCTAACATTAAAAATCTAGCTTCAGCTTGAGCCTCTACTGATAATGGAAGATGGACAGCCATTTGGTCTCCATCAAAGTCAGCATTATAAGCTGTACATGCTAACGGATGAAGTTTTATTGCTCTACCTTCTACTAATACAGGTTGGAACGCTTGAATACCAAGTCTGTGTAGAGTAGGTGCACGGTTAAGTAATACTGGATGATCTGCAATTACTTCTTCTAATACATCCCATACTTGTGGTAATACTCTCTCAACCATTCTCTTGGCACTCTTTATATTATGAGCTATGCCATCTTGTACAAGCTTTTTCATAACAAATGGTTTAAATAATTCTATTGCCATTTCCTTAGGAAGTCCGCATTGATACATTTTAAGTTCTGGACCAACAACAATAACCGATCTACCTGAGTAGTCAACTCTCTTACCAAGTAAGTTCTGTCTAAATCTACCCTGTTTACCTTTTAACATATCTGAAAGAGATTTCAAAGGTCTATTTCCTGGTCCAGTTACCGGTCTGCCTCTTCTACCATTGTCAATAAGAGCATCTACTGCTTCTTGAAGCATTCTTTTTTCATTTCTTACAATTATATCTGGAGCGCCTAAATCTAATAACTTCTTTAATCTGTTATTTCTGTTTATTACTCTTCTATATAAATCATTTAAATCAGATGTCGCAAATCTTCCTCCATCTAATTGAACCATAGGTCTTAAATCCGGTGGAATTACTGGTATTACATTTATAACCATCCACTGTGGATCATTACCTGATTTTCTAAATGACTCTACAACTTCTAGTCTTCTAATTATTCTAACTTTCTTTTGTCCTGAACTTTGTTTTAATTCTTCTTTAAGTTCTTTTGAAGAAGTTTCTAAATCAATTTCATTTAGCAAATCTTGAATTGCCTCTGCTCCCATGCCTGCTACAAAGCTTTCATCGCCATATTTATCTACAGCTTCTCTATATTCCTTTTCATTGAGAAGTTGTTTCTTTAATAATGGTGTTTCCTTAGGATCTATCACTATATAAGATGCAAAATACAGAACTTTTTCCAAAGCTCTTGGCGACATATCTAAAATTAATCCCATTCTTGATGGAATTCCCTTAAAATACCAAATATGAGATACTGGGGCAGCTAATTCTATATGCCCCATTCTTTCTCTTCTTACTTTAGCTTTTGTGACTTCAACTCCACATCTATCACAAACTATCCCTTTATATCTTACTCTCTTATACTTTCCACAGTGACATTCCCAATCTTTCATTGGTCCAAAAATTCTTTCACAGAATAAACCATCTCTCTCTGGTTTTAAAGTCCTATAGTTAATAGTTTCTGGTTTTTTAACTTCTCCTCTTGACCACTGTCTTATTTGTTCTGGAGATGCTAAACCAATTTGTATTGCATCGAAATTATTTAATTCAAACAAGGGTAAATCCTCCCTTCAAAATTAGTGTTCATCATTAAAATCATCTAGTTCTAATTCAGTTTCAAGATCAGCTATATCGACACTTTCATCATAATCAATTTCATCTATGTCTTCATCATTATTTTGATCATAACTATCATCATCTAATACATCTGGTTCTGGCACCATAATCTCTTCAGTGCCTTCTATATTAACTTCTAGATTTGCCATATCTTCATCAACAAATTCCTTTAAAGTTACTTCTTCATGCTCATCATTTAATACCTTAATATCTAAGCATAATGCTTGTAGTTCCTTAATAAGAACCTTGAATGATTCTGGAACCCCTGGTTCAGGTATATTTTCACCTTTTACTATAGCTTCATATGTTTTAACTCTACCTACAACATCATCTGATTTAACAGTTAATATTTCCTGAAGTGTATGTGCTGCTCCATATGCTTCTAATGCCCAAACTTCCATTTCACCAAATCTTTGACCACCAAATTGAGCTTTACCTCCTAATGGTTGTTGAGTAACCAATGAATATGGTCCTGTAGATCTAGCATGAATCTTATCATCTACTAAATGGTGAAGTTTTAAAATATACATTATACCGACAGTTACCGGATTATCAAATGGTTCTCCAGTTCTACCATCATATAATATAGTTTTAGCATCTTCTCTAAATCCTGCTTTTATCATGCATTCTGTGATTTCAGGTTGTGTTGCACCATCAAATACAGGTGTAGCTATATGCCATCCTAAATGACTAGCTGCCCAACCTAAGTGAACTTCAAGTACCTGACCTATATTCATACGAGAAGGTACTCCTAATGGATTTAAGCATATTTGAAGAGGTCTACCGTCTGGCAAGAACGGCATATCTTCTTCTGGTAATATTCTAGAGATAACCCCCTTATTACCATGACGTCCTGCCATCTTATCTCCAACTGAAATTTTTCTTTTTTGTGCTATATAGCATCTTACAAGTTCATTTACTCCAGGATTCAATTCGTCTCCATTTTCTCTTGTAAATACTTTTATATCAACAATTATTCCAGCTTCTCCGTGAGGAACTCTTAATGAAGTATCTCTTACTTCTCTTGCCTTTTCACCAAATATTGCTCTTAGCAATCTTTCTTCTGCTGTAAGCTCAGTTTCACCTTTTGGAGTTACTTTTCCAACCAATATGTCTCCTGATCTTACTTCTGCACCAATTCGTATAATTCCTCTATCATCTACATCCTTAAGTGCATCATCACTTACATTTGGTATATCTCTTGTAATTTCCTCTGGTCCTAACTTAGTATCTCTAGCTTCACATTCATATTCTTCTATATGCATAGATGTAAAGATATCTTCTCTGACCAATTCTTCTGAAATTAGCATAGCATCTTCGTAATTATAACCTTCCCAAGTTATGAATCCCATTCTGATATTCTTACCTAATGCAATTTCACCTAAATCTGTAGACGGACCATCTGCAATAACTTGATTCTTGTATACTATTTCTCCTGTATCAACTATCGGTCTTTGATTAATACAAGTTCCTGAGTTACTTCTCTTAAACTTTAATAATTTATATACATCTGTGCCACCATCTGAGTCTCTTTTAACACGAATCTCACTGCCTGAAACGTAAGTAACTACTCCAGCATTCTTTGCTTTTGGTAATACCCCTGAGTCAACAGCAGCTTTAAATTCGATCCCTGTTCCAACTATTGGTGCTTGAGGACTTAGTAATGGAACTGCTTGACGTTGCATGTTTGAACCCATAAGAGCTCTTGATGCATCATCATTCTCAAGGAATGGTATCATCGCAGTTGCAACAGATACAATTTGTCTTGCAGATACATCTATTAAATCAACGTCAGTTGTTGGAACAACTAATATATCCTCTAAATGTCTTACTCTGACCTTTTTATTTATAAAGTGCCCATTTTCATCCATTGGCTCTTTTGCTTCAGCTATTAAACATTGATCTTCTTCATCTGCAGTGAAATACCTTATTTCATCTGTAGCTCTTCCATTTTCTTTATCAACAATTCTATATGGTGTTTCTATAAATCCATACTCATTAACTTTTGCAAAAGTTGCCAAAGAATTTATAAGCCCTATATTTGGACCTTCTGGTGTTTCAATAGGACACATTCTACCATAATGCGAATGGTGAACGTCTCTTACTTCGAAACCAGCTCTTTCCCTTGAAAGACCTCCTGGTCCCAATGCTGACAACCTTCTTTTATGAGTAAGCTCTGATAATGGATTTGTTTGATCCATGAATTGTGATAACTGCGAGCTACCAAAAAATTCTTTAATAGCTGCTGCTACTGGTCTTATATTAATTAACATTTGAGGAGTTATAGCTTCTTGATCTTGAATAGTCATTCTTTCCTTTACTACTCTTTCCATTCTAGATAGACCAATTCTAAATTGGTTCTGCAATAATTCTCCTACAGATCTTAATCTTCTATTGCCTAAATGATCTATATCATCAACATAACCTATTCCATAAGTTAATCCTAATTCATAGCTTATAGTTGCAAATATATCATCCCTTATGATGTGTTTAGGAATAAGTTTACTAATATTCTTCTTAATTTCCTCTTTAATACTTGCTTCATCAGAAAAATTATCCAATATTTCTTTCAAAGTTGGATAATGAACCAATTCTTTTATTCCTAGGTCTGAAATATCAAAGGAAACTTGTTTCTTTAAGTCTACAAAGTTATTACTAATTACTCTAATAACTTTATCTTCTATTAATACATCAACAGATTTAACACCTGCATTCTGAATTTCTTCAGCTACTAATCTACTTATTTTCTGACCCTTCTCCACCATTATTTCTCCGGTTTGTGGATTAACAATATCAGTGGCCGCTACTTGGTTAGCTATTCTTAGGTTTAATGCAAGTTTTTTATTAAATTTGTATCTTCCTACTCTAGATAAATCATATCTTTTTGCATCGAAAAATAATGTATCAATTAAAGATATAGCACTATCTACTGTTGGTGGTTCACCAGGTCTCAATCTTTTATATATTTCAAGTAGTGCTTCCTCTTTAGTTTTAGTGTTGTCTTTTTCTATTGAAGCTCTAAATCTTTCTTCTTCACCGAAGAAATCTAACAACTCCTGATCACTGCCTAATCCCATAGCTCTTGCCAATATGCTAATTGATAATTTTCTAGTTTTATCAATTCTTACATAAATTACATCATTAGAATCTGTTTCGTATTCCAACCATGCTCCTCTATTAGGAATAACAGTTGATGAATATAACTTTTTACCACTCTTATCTATAGAGTAGTTATAATATACACCCGGTGATCTTACTAATTGACTAACTATAACTCTTTCAGCACCATTAATTACAAAGGTACCTTGCTCTGTCATTAATGGGAAGTCACCCATAAATACTTCTTGTTCTTTAATTTCACCAGTTTCATTATTCTGCAATCTGATTGAAACTTTTAATGGTGCAGCATAAGTCGCGTCTCTTTCCTTACATTCTTCGACAGAATACTTGATGTTTTCCATATCAAGTTTATAGTCTACGAACTCAAGTACTAAATTTCCCGTGAAGTTTGTGATAGGATTAATATCATCAAAAACTTCATGCAACCCTTCTCTTAAAAACCATTCATACGAATCTAATTGTACTTCAATTAAATTCGGCATTTCAGTAACATCATTAACCTTACCAAAACTCATTCTTGTTCTTTTTCCAACTTGGACAGGATGTACCATGAATTTTCACCCCTTGTATAAAATAAACTAAAATAGCCAAAAGCATACTTTCCCTAAGGACTTTGCTTTCGGACAGCGTCTTTCTATAGTATAACCATTATTCACCAGATTATACTCTTTATTTTCACTATAAATATATAGTATTCCATAGAGAATAATACATTATATTATAATATCATAGGATATTTTTCTTGTCAATAAATATTATTGAATAATTCTTTTCAGTTATAAAGCTATATAAAATACCTATTTACCTAACAAGCATTTTATATAGCTTTATAAATTCAGTTTAAAAAAGGTGCTATAAAGCACCTTTTTCTTTAAAACAAACTACTTAACTTCTGCAGTAGCTCCTACTTCAGCTAATTTAGCTTTCATATCTTCAGCTTCGTCTTTAGAAACGCCTTCTTTTAATGTCTTAGGAGCTCCATCAACTATTTCCTTAGCTTCTTTTAATCCTAATCCTGTTATTTCTCTAACTACTTTGATAACCTTAATCTTGTTATCTCCTGCGCTTGCTAATACTACGTCGAATTCAGTTTTTTCTTCAGCAGCAGCTCCACCAGCTACAGCTCCACCAGCTACAACAGCAGCAGCAGCACTTACTCCAAATTCTTCTTCACAAGCCTTTACTAATTCATTTAAATCTAAAACGCTCATTTCTTTTATTGCTTGAATTATTTCTTCTCTTGTCATTTTTAATAGCACCTCCGAATTTTTTTCTTAAAATTTTAGTTAATCTTTAAATTATTCTGCAGACTCAGTTCCTTTGCTATCAGCAATAGCACTTAATACACGTGCAAAGCTTGATATTGGAGACTTGATACTTCCAAGAAGTTTTGCAATAAGAACTTCTTTTGATGGTATTGTTGCAAGTTGTTTAATCTTAGCTTCATCATAGATTTCTCCTTCTATGATACCAGCCTTTAATTCTAACTTCTTGTGATCTTTAGCAAAATCATTTAAAAGTCTTGCAGCTAATGTTACATCTTCATAACTAAATGCAATAGATACTGCACCTTCTAAATATTCTGCTATACCATCTAAGCCTAATTCTTTAGCTGCTAAAGTTACTAAAGTATTTTTATATACTTTGTATTCAACTCCAGCTTCTCTTAAACTCTTTCTAAGAGCTGTATCTTCTTCAACATTTAGACCTTGATACTTACTAAGAACAACAGCTTTTGATTTTTCTAATTTTTCCTTAATTTCAGCAACTTTTGCTTCTTTAAGTTCTCTGTTTTTATTCATTACTGTAGTCCACCTCCTCACAGTTCAAACTGCTTCTTTTATTAAAAAAGACCTTCCGCAGACATGGAAGGCCTATAATACAATCTATTATATACCTAGGCGGGCAGTTATACTTTACGCTTTCGCACCCACTGTCTACGGAAAAAATATTTTCTTTTTACAACATTTGAAATTATACTACATAATTTCAATTAAGTCAATACTAATCTAAAGCTCTTGTAGGATTAACTTTTGCACTTGGTCCCATTGTGCTTGAAACAGATACTGATTTTAAGTATTGCCCTTTTGCTGCTGCTGGTTTAGCCTTAACTAAAGCTTCCATTAATGCAGTAAAGTTTTCTTTTAATTTTTCAGTTCCAAATGATTTTTTCCCAATTGGACAGTGAACTATTGCTGTTTTATCTACTCTATATTCAACTTTACCAGCTTTAATTTCTTCAATTGCCTTAGCAACATCAAATGTTACTGTTCCTGACTTTGGATTTGGCATTAGTCCTTTAGGTCCTAACACTCTACCAATTCTACCTACAACTCCCATCATATCTGGTGTTGCAACAACTACATCATAATCAAACCAGTTTTCGCTTTGGATTTTTTGAACTAGTTCATCTGCTCCAACGAAATCTGCTCCTGCTTGTTGTGCTTCTGCAGCCTTATCTCCTTTAGCAAAAACAAGTACTCTAACTGTTTTACCTGTTCCGTTTGGTAATACAACTGCACCTCTAACTTGTTGATCTGCATGTCTTGGATCTACTCCAAGTCTTACATGTAATTCAATAGTTTCATCGAAGTTTGCCTTTGCAGTCTTTAATGTAAGATCTAATGCTTCTACTGGATTATATAATGCACTCTTGTCTATAAGCTTTGCACTTTCAATGTATTTTTTTCCCATAATTTGCCTCCTCTGTGGTATTAACGGTTTTGACCTCCCACTTATTTTTACGAATTACTCTTCAATAGTTACGCCCATACTTCTAGCTGTTCCTGCTATCATTCTCATAGCTGATTCAAGACTTGCAGCATTTAAGTCTGGCATCTTAGTTTCAGCAATCTTTTTAAGTTGATCTTGAGTTAATTTACCAACCTTTGTTTTATTAGGTACTCCAGAACCACTTTCTAATCCTATTTCCTTCTTAATTAGAACTGCAGCTGGAGGAGTCTTTAATATAAAACTAAAAGATCTGTCTTGGTAAACTGTAATAACTACTGGTATTATATACCCAGCTTGATTTGCAGTTTTTGCATTAAACTCCTTACAGAATCCCATTATATTTACACCGTGTTGACCTAAAGCTGGACCTACAGGTGGAGCTGGTGTTGCCTTACCTGCTTGAAGTTGAAGTTTAATCATTCCAGTTACTTTCTTAGCCATTTTTGTTATTCCTCCTATTACTGTGGTATAACGAACTCTTTTTAGTTCTCCCACTTAATTAAAATTAGTTCATTATAGTTAAACTAATTTTTCAACTTGATTAAAGTCTAATTCGGCAAGTGTTTCTCTGCCAAACATCTCCACTAAAGCTTTCACTTTGCGTTTATCTGGAATTATCTCTTGTATTGTGGCTACTGAATCTCTCAATGGCCCAGAGATAATTCTTATACTTTCCCCTACCTCTAAGTCAATCTCAACAGGAACTTCTAACACTCCCATTGATTCCACTTCTTCATCAGAAAGAGGAACTGGTTTAGATCCTGGGCCTACAAATCCTGTTACGCCTCTAGTATTTCTAACAACGTACCAAGCTTCATCTCCCATTAACATTTTTACAAGCACATATCCAGGAAATTTCTTCTTTAATGAGACTTTTTGCTTTCCATCTTTTTCTTCAACCACTTCTTCCATGGGTACTTGTATATCATGGATTAATGCTTCAAGATTTCTATTTTCAATTGCTTTTTCTAAGTTTGCTTTTACTTTATTTTCATATCCTGAGTATGTATGAACTACATACCATCGTGCTCTATCACTCATATTCGTCAGGCGATATAAAATCGCCCAAACCTCCCTTTTACTTGAAATTTAAAATCATTTTAAAGAGGTTATTGAAAATAGAATCCAATCCACCAACTAATATAGTATACATTAGTGTGAACACAATAACTGCAACAAATGCTTTCTTTGTCTCATCTTTTGAAGGCCAAGTTATCTTCTTAACCTCTACCTTAACCTCTCGAAAAAAACCAAACAAACCATTACTTTTAATAGCTTTTTCAGTTTTCACACTGTTCTTTGCTGACATATCTTCACATCCTTAAATTTAATAACTATATGTCATTACTTCGGCTAATTACTTTGTTTCTCTATGAAGAGTGTGCTTTTTACAGAATTTACAATACTTTTTCATTTCTAATCTATCTGGATCATTCTTTTTGTTTTTCATTGAATCATAATTTCTTTGTTTACACTCTGTGCATGCTAAAGTTACTTTTGTTCTCATGACTGCACCTCCAGTTTTCTTATATATTAAATAGGAATCTTGAGTTCCTATTCACTTCTAAAATTTACGTTGCTTAAAATGTCACTTTTATACAATATCATAGAATATTTGACTTGTCAATCATCCTTTAAATAGGACTAAGTTATATAACTTAGTCCTATCGGTAATAAATGTATCTTATTCTACTATTTTAGTAACAACTCCAGAACCTACAGTTCTTCCGCCTTCTCTGATAGCGA
>NZ_JAKGTE010000062.1:0-12464 GCF_022324665.1 Clostridium sp. YIM B02500
TTTATTTTCTACTCACCGCTGAAAGCTCTTTAGAACCACCCGCGTAGCAGGTGGTATTCAAAATACAAAAAAATAAAGGTAATGTATCCATCATTACCTTTATTTTTGAAACTATATTGCTATTAAATAGAAATTTTTATTTTCTTTCAACTCCGTATTTAGCTTCTAATTCCTTCAATATTTGATCATATTTTTTATGTTGATTTTCTTTAATTAAATTATCTAATACACTGTCTTTAACTTCTTCAAAACTTTTGATTGAGGCTTCATTTTTTGCATCTACTAACACTAAATGATACCCAAATTGAGTTTTAACCGGTTCAGTAACCTTTCCTATTTCTGATGTAAAAGCAGCTTCTTCAAATTCTGGAACCATCATACCTTTTGAGAATTCACCTAAATTTCCACCTTGTTGATTAGATGGGCATGTTGAATATTTCATTGCAGCATCTCCGAATGAAATCTTGCCGCTTAAGATTTCTTCTCTTGCCTTATTTGCTTCCTCTTCAGTTTCTACTAGAATATGTCTAGCTGAAACTGTTGCAGGCTGACCAAAAGCTTCTTTATTATCTTCATAGTATTTCTTTACTTCTTCATCTGTTATTGTTACATCACTCAATACTTTATTTATTGCCATTGAAGTTATAACTTCCTTTGATATATTTTCCATGGCGTCTTTGTATTCTTGAGTCTTATCTAATTGTATTTCTTTTCCAAACTTATTCATTAATTCAAATGAAATCAATTGTTCTACCAATTGTTTCTTCTTTTCTTCGCTTTGTAAAGCTCCTCTTTGCTCTTGTGGATATCTACTAATTATTGCATTTAAATCTTTTTCTGTTATTTCATATCCTGCTGCAACAGCTAACACTTTATTTTCCATGTGAATTCTCCTTTATAATCATTTTATATTATTTTTAACAGTTTGTTATATACACTTCATTTTAACAGTATCTACTACTTCTAACAATAATATAACTAAATAAATTTTAGATTTTTAATCAAAAATACATAGTATACATAAAACCACCATAAAATGTTATACTAATTTAGGGGTGATTTAATGTCCGATATATTAAAAAATGATTGGAAAAATTATTTGCAGTCTGAATTCCAAAAAGATTATTATATTGATCTAAGAAAATTTTTAATAAATGAATATAACTCTAAGACCATTTATCCTAATATGTATGATCTCTTTAACGCCTTACATTTTACACCTTATAATAAAGTTAAAGTTGTTATATTAGGTCAAGATCCTTATCATGGACCTGGCCAAGCGCATGGATTGAGTTTTTCTGTTAATCCAGGTGTAAAAACTCCACCATCTTTAATTAATATCTATAAGGAACTACATACTGATCTAGGTTGCTATATTCCAAACAATGGCTATTTAAGAAAGTGGGCTGATCAAGGAGTCTTATTGCTAAATACGGTACTTACAGTTAGAGCTGGAGAAGCTAATTCCCACAAAAATAAGGGATGGGAAGAATTCACAAATGAGGTTATTAAGGTGCTAAATAAAAAGGAAACACCTATAGTATTCATACTTTGGGGTAATAATGCTATTTCAAAGACTGACTTTATTACTAATCCTAAGCATCTTATAATAAAATCCGTTCATCCTAGTCCATTATCTGCATCAAGAGGCTTCTTCGGAAGTAAACCTTTTTCAAAAACAAACAATTTTCTAATTTCTACAAATCAAGAACCAATTGACTGGCAAATCGAAAATATATAATTATTTAATTTACTTTTCCAATGCTTACATTTAAATTAAGCCTTTCTATTATAAATTAAATGTTTAAATATAGTTTTGCTAAACATTGTGCATATGCTGGTGTATAATTGATTATACGCTAATTTTGAGGAGGTTGTTTTGTGGATTATAAATTTGTTTATGAGAATAAAGAATACGTACTAACAGAGAATAATTGCGATGGGATATTTTTTGAAGGGGAAAATGAGATTACAGGTCTTTCCTTAGATATAATATTGAATGCTCTAAATGAAGGAGAAGAAATAAGTTTTTCAACTGAATATTATGGTGATAAATGTACATGTAATACTCAAGAGCAAATAAATAAATCTTATCGTTACTTAGAGTACCACTTTTACATATATACAAAAGATAATGAATATGTAATAAATACTATCTGTAATGAATATAAGAATACATCTTTTAATAAACTTTTTGGTTTAGGAAAAATTGATGATAGCTATATAGTTAGTGTGACTGTATGCCCTAACTGCGGTATCTACTCAATATATATAGATCAATGTACTGTTTAAGGAATTCCTATATAACTTTTTTACAAATAGTTAATATAAAAAAAGATAACATTTAGAAATATAATTTAAATGTTATCTTTTTAACGAATATAATGTATTTTTTATTCCCTTGAAATAGTAACTTAAGTTAATTAAACTATTCAAAAAATTGTATACATATTTTACTGAATTATAATTTTCTAAAGATATAGAAAAAGCACTAACTTATGTTAGTGCTTTTTTGGTGGCTCGAACTGGAATCGAACCAGTGACACGAGGATTTTCAGTCCTCTGCTCTACCGACTGAGCTATCGAGCCATATTACCTGGCAACGTCTTACTCTTCCACACAGTCTCCCATGCAGTACCATCAGCGCTGTAGACCTTAACTTTCCTGTTCGGAATGGGAAGGAGTGTTACCTCTACGCCGTCATCACCAGATACAAGTAGTATTATATCGAGTTATTTATATTATGTCAACACATTTTTTATTTTTTTATTATAAATATTTTAAAATGTTTAATTCATCAGGGTTTATATTTTATTTTTCTAATCAATTGTGCAATAATTAAATATACATGATAATGTGTTTTTAATACTTAAAATAAATTCTAATTTGGAGGTTTTTCTATGAGCATTGAAAAGTTATCAGAAATATTAAAGAATAGTAATAATATAGTCTTTTTCGGCGGAGCTGGTATCAGTACGGAATCTAATATACCTGACTTTAGAAGCTCAAATGGCCTATTTAGCGAGAAATTAAACGCTACATTGACTCCTGAGCAGTTAGTATCACATACTTTTTATATTAAATATCCTGAAGAATTTTTTAAATTTTACAAAGCAAAACTTATATATCCAGAAGCTAAACCGAATGCCGGCCACTTAGCATTAGCTAAACTTGAAGAACTGGGAAAATTAAAAGCTATCGTGACACAAAATATAGATGGACTTCATCAAATGGCTGGAAGCAAAAATGTATTTGAACTTCATGGATCTATCCATCGAAATTATTGCGTTAAATGTCACGAATCCTATGATGTGAATTTTATCCTACAATCTAAAGAAGTTCCTACTTGCACTAAATGTGGTGGAATTGTTAAGCCCGATGTAGTTCTTTATGAAGAGGGGCTAGACGATAAAGTAATTAGAGAATCTATAAATGCAATTTCTAATGCAGATACTCTTATTATAGGTGGAACTTCACTTGTTGTTTATCCTGCTGCCGGACTTATCAATTATTTTAGAGGAAAGAATCTTGTGTTAATAAATAAAAGTTCTACATCTGCTGATTCCAAAGCTAATTTGGTTATTAACGATTCTTTCGGGAAAACATTAAGCGAGGCTATAAAAGAATTATAAATTTTTTATCTAAATTATGTATAAATAAATTTAATTTGGCAATAAATAATAATGAAGTATTTAACTTCAATATTTAATCGCCTCTCCCCCATTTTTATTTATATACAATTTGTAAAGCCATAATATATTACTTCGTTTGAAATATATTATGGCATTTTTATTTTGCATAATTTATTTAATAAGAATTCTTCTTAGCATATCTAATCCTGTAATTGTAGCCTGAAGCCTTACTTTGTTTCTATCTCCCTTAAACAAACATTTTTGTATCGTTACCTTTCCTTGAACATACACACCTATAAAAACCAATCCAACAGGTTTTTCTAAAGTACCACCTTCTGGTCCTGCAATTCCTGTTGTTACAATGCTAACATCAGTATTAGCTGTCTTTGCAATACCAATTGCCATTTCTCTTGCGGTTTCTTCACTTACGGCCCCATATTTGTTTAAAATATCATTATTAACGCCTAGTCTATTATGTTTAGCCTCATTGGAATATGTTACAGCGCCTTCTAAAAAAACTTCCGATATACCTGGATAATTAATAAGATAGCTTGCTATCATGCCACCAGTACATGATTCTGCCGTAGATATTGTTAGTTTCTTCTCTATCAAAAGCCTAGCTACAACTTCTTCTATGTTAATATCCTCAGTTGCATAAACATTATCCCCAAGTCTGTTCTTAATTTCTTCCTCAATTGGTTCTATCAATTTTAGTGCTTCATCTTTAGTTTCAGCCTTTGCAGTTATACGAAGCATTACTCCTACATCTTTTGCATAAGGCGCAATTGTAGGATTAGTTTGAGCATCTATTAAATCCTTAATCTCTTCTGCAACAGCGCTTTCCCCTATTCCAAGTATCTTAACAACTCTTGAAACCAATATTGAATCTGATTTCTCTTGAAGATATGGTTTAACCGATTCTTCAAACATTGGTTTCATTTCCTTTGGTGGCCCAGGTAAAATGATCATTATCTTATTATCATCTTCTATTATAACTCCTGGCGCTGTTCCATTATTATTCTTTATAACAGTTGCTCCTTCTGGAATTAATCCTTGCTTTAAATTATTTTTAGTCATTGCTCTTTCTCTAAATTTAAAATAATCTCTTATTTTTTTAATCGAATTTTCATCCTGAATCAATTCTTTATTAAAATATTTAGCTGCAACTTCTTTTGTAATATCATCATCTGTAGGTCCAAGTCCTCCTGTAGTTATTATGATGTCACTTCTGCTATATGCCTCATCAAATGCATGCATAATTCTTATTTCATTATCTCCTACTACTTGCTGATAATACATATCTATTCCAAGGGCTGCTAATTCCTGAGCTAAATATTGGGCATTTGAATTAATTATATCGCCTAATAAAATCTCTGTTCCTATGGCTATAATCTCTGCTTTCATCTTATTACCTTCTTCTTATTTAATTTGCAAGTCTACAATAATATTCTTAATTAGAAATTATACTACTAAACCATTATTAATTACAATAATCTCTATTTATATTATAATTAAAGATTGAAACCTATCCAACAATCTATTGAATAGGTTTCATATAAAATATATTCTTTTATAATATGCTATCTCTAAGTATATCTAGAGATAGCTTATATAAAAATTTTTTTCATCCCAATCTATTATAGGTAAATACTTTAAATATCAAAATAAAAGTCTCATTAGTTAAGTAATTAACCTAGAATAAACTTAGTAATATGTATGAGAAGAAAAAATTCATTGCAAAGAGAGCTTTCTGTTCTAATTTTATGTGAAATTTTTAATCTTTATTCACATCTATCTGCAATTCTATTATAAAAGTCTATTCTAAATGTTTCAAAGCTCTAGGGTTAATCTAAAAATCTACACTACTTTACTTGCTTCATTCTTTATATTACTTATCTTCTGTTTCAAGCAATGCTAATGCTACCGCACCAATTACCCCTGCATCTGTACCTAATCCTGCTGGAACAATCTTAACTGATTCTGCCATGGATTTAAAACATCTCTTATCAACAACTTTTCTTACTGTATCAAAAACAATCTCTCCAGCTTTTGATACACCACCACCTATTATTATAATTTCTGGATCAAATATAGATACTGCATTAGCTATAGCTATTCCTAAATAATTCAGTGCATTATTAATTATATCTACGCAAACTGGATCTCCTGCAGCCGCCTCTGTAAACACCTCATATGAAGTAATAGTATCATACTTTCTTAATGAAGTCTCAACTTTGCTAGCTAATGCTTCCTGTCCTCTTTTTGCAATTGCAGTCCCTGATGACGTTGCTTCTACACACCCTATATTTCCACAATTACATCTTGGTCCATCTGGTGCCACTGTCATATGTCCTATTTCTAAGGCATTTGAAGTGTGTCCTCTATATACCTTTCCATTTAAGACAGCTCCTCCACCTACTCCAGTGCTTACTGTGAAGAACACTACATCTTTAGCGCCTTTTCCTGCACCAAACATATATTCACCGATAGCTGCAACGTTTGCATCATTATCTAAAAACACAGGAACTTCAAATTTTTTATTCAAAGGTTCCACTAAATTAAAATTCTTAAATGGAAGGTTTGGTGTATAGATTATAGTTCCTTTTTCAGCATCTAAAGGTCCAGGGGAACCGATACCAATTCCTTTTATATCTTTATAAGTTACTGATCCATCTTTAATTACTTTTTCAACAGATTCTATAATTCTATTTAATACTGGAATTTCTCCCTCACTTGCATTTGTAGGAACTGTTGTTTGACATAGCACTTCTCCATTTAAATTAGATAATGCAGTACTTATCTTAGTTCCTCCTAAATCTACTCCTATAACATATTTTTGCATAATATAACTCTCCTTTATTTTATTTAATATACCAATAAAAAACAATTTGCTAATACATATTATACTATATTATGCTATTCCAATAAAACCTGTATTTTAAATAATATTTTTTCAAGATCCTTTATTGGCGCTTATGTAATAGTTCCCAAAATCGTCATATTGTGTATAATTAATATTGAATTTGTTATCTTGAAGCATAGAATTAATTAATTCTATGTCATCCTTATTATTTCTATCTATCCTTATTACAAAGTTATCATCTTTGTCTATTATATTAAAATAGTCAAATATATTACTATAATCACTCAACTCTATACTCCCATTAATATCCATACTATAATCTGACATTGTAGAGGCCTCCTTGTTTAAATTGTATAAAATATACTATCACTAAAATATTATGTCTTTCTACACATGATTTTATCCTATATATATTAATGTAAAATTTACCTTATTCCTTAATTATAGTAAATTTTATTTTACTTCTCTTTATTAAGCCAATAAATAAAAAGTACCCTTTATGTAATTACTACACTAGAGTACTTTTTATTCCTATTCCGTAAATTTTAGCTATAACTTTCCGTAATCTTATTTTCTTAATTCATTAATGCTCTCTATGGCTTTCGCTACCTCTATCTCTGGAACTTCTTCATATCTTACAAATTCTTTTGTAAATACTCCTCTTCCTTGAGTTAAAGATCTCAATTCAGTAGCATATTTTCTAATTTCGGCAAGCGGAATTTCTGATATAACCCTTTGCTTGTCCCCTTCTGGTTCCATTCCGATTACTCTTCCCCTCTTTTTATTTATATCAGCTATTACATCACCCATATATTCATTTGGTAATATAACTTCTACTTTCATTATAGGTTCCAAAAGAATAGGTTTAGCTTGCTCTAATCCCTTTTTATAAGCTATAGAGGCTGCAATCTTAAAAGCCATTTCAGAAGAATCTACAGAGTGATATGATCCATCATGAAGAGTCGCTTTAAGGCCTATAACTGGGCATCCTGCTAAAACCCCATGAGTTATACACTCTCTTAATCCTTTTTCTACTGCTGGAATAAAATTTCTTGGAACTGCACCACCAACAACGTTATCAATAAATTCTAATTCTTCCTCTCCATCTGTTCTACGTTCAAATTTAATTACCACATCTCCATACTGGCCATGTCCACCAGACTGCTTTTTATGTTTTCCTTGTACATCTGAAAATCCCTTTATAGTTTCTTTATAAGGTACCTTTGGTAAACTTAATACTGCTTCTACACCAAATTTACTTTTTATTTTACTTGCGATTACATTAATATGTGTTTCTCCTAGTCCTGAGATTACAATTTCTGCATTTTCTACATCCCTATCAATCTGAAAAATAGGATCTTCATCTTTTAACTTGACCAAAGCTTGAGATATCTTTTCCTCATCACCTTTAGCTTGTGGGATTACAGCCATTGAGAAAACTGTTTTAGGAAAATTCATTTTGTCATATATTACTTTAAAATCAGGACTAGCTAAAGTATCGCCTGTATTTGTATACTGTAGCTTGGAAATAGCACCTATATCACCAGCTATTATTCTTTTAGCTGGTATTTGTGTCTTACCTCTAATAAAACATATATGGGATAATTTTTCGTTCTTATCTTTATTAACATTTAATACTGTCATATCATCTTTCGCTTCACCTGTAATAACTCTAAAAAATGATATCCTGCCTACAAATGGATCTGCAATAGTTTTAAATACTAATGCAGAAAAAGGCTTATCTTGATTGAGATTAACAAAAACCTCTTCATCTTTTAAAACGTCTACAGCTTTTTGTGGAATAGCATATTCTGGCGATGGAAAACATTCTACAATATCATCAATTAAAGAATCCATTCCAATAACTTTTGTAGCACTTCCACACATAACAGGGGCAATATCCCCATTAGCACATCCACTTATAAGGCCCTTATATATTTCTTCATCACTCAATTCACCTTCACTAAAATATTTATCAAGCAATACTTCATCAGTCTCAGCTACAGCTTCCATAATCATCTTCTTACAATTTTCAACTTCATCCTGGAGCTCTTCAGGTATATCCAATATTTTTATTTCCTTAGTCTTTACATCGTATACTCTTGCTTGTTTGGATATTATATTTATTACTCCTTTAAAATTGTCTTCTTCTCCTATAGGATACTGAATAGGCACCACGCTGATGCCAAACTTTTCTTTAAGAGATGCTAATACTTTATTAAAATCCGAGTTCTCTCTATCTAATTTATTTATAAAAAATGTTCTAGGCAATTTAATTTTGTTACAATATTCCCAGGCTCTTTCAGTTCCCGCCTTGACTCCTGAAACTCCGCTTACAACTATCATACCTACATCCACGGATCTCATTCCTTCGATACATTCACCTTGAAAGTCTGCATATCCAGGAATATCAATAAGATTTATTTTAACATTATCTAATTCAATTGGTGCTACTGAAAGGGCAATAGAAAATTGTCTCTTCTTTTCTTCAGTATCAAAATCTAAAACCGTAGTCCCATCCTCAATGTTCCCTAATCTATCTGTAATTTTTGAATAATACAGAAGGCTTTCCGCTAAGGAAGTCTTTCCAGTTCCATTATGCCCCATTAATCCTACATTTCTTAAATTTTTAATACTATAATCTTTCATAATGCTGCCAAACCCTTAATCTACCCTAGAGATTGGCTCCCACCTGCCTTTCACTTAATAATGCTATATGTTATATTTCTATTTCTATTCGTTAAATCCTCCTTATTTTCTTAATTTTCTGAAAATTTATATTTATCCTATTTTTGAAGTAGTCCTTTAAATTAATTTGATGTTTTCTTGTAGTATTAACCAAAAAACATTATAATTTTATCTGTTAATATCTTTAGAATCATGTTTATTACTTTAAATCTATCTTTGTGGAGGAAAATTTAATGAAAGCAAAAAAGAATTTAAGAAACTTCTATATGTTTTGGTTTGCTTTACTTGCAATTTCTATAACTATCGGAGTCTTATTTATAAAACCCCAAGTAGGTGTTGCTGATCAAGGTGATTTCTATAGAATTATGAATGTATCTGGTCTGTCATTATTAGACTCAGATACGAATAATCCTAACTCTGTAGGATATTATGACTTTATTGTGACTGATTATAAGATTACCCCTTTAAACAATACTGATCCTAAAATCATCTGGAATTGTAGTTTGAGCTATCTAATAATACTTGTTAATTATATATGCAAATCACTTGATCATAATATATTTAAAACTCAATATTTAGCTGTCATCTATAGTATTATATATATTCTTTCATTTATCATAATATTAAAATCTTTGAATATAAAAAATAATATTAAATCTATGATGGTTGTACTAATAACCGCATTCATTTTCTTTGATGGTAATTATTTAATTTGGTTTAATAGCCTATATGGAGAACCAATGATGATAACTACACTATCGCTACTTGTTGCATCCATTCTTAACTATATTAAGTACAAATACGTAGTAAAGGGAACGGAAAAATTAATGTCGAAAATACTTTATATATTATTTTCAGCATTTTTATTTTTAGGTTCTAAATTACAAGTTATTACTTCTTTACCTATTATTATAATTCTTATATGTAAAATATTATTGGATAATAGATATAATCTAAATAAAATCAATTTAGCTATTTTATATGTTATTACATGCTTATTGATAATCTATCCTATTCGCATCAATATGAATAGCAACAACTTAAGTAAAGACACCCAGTATAACTCAGTCTTTTATGGAGTACTAAACGAATCTACTACTCCAGAGCAAGACTTGATAGATTTAGGCTTAGATCCTGATTTATCAGCTGAGGCTGGGAAACATGCTTATTTGGATTCTGATGAATATGTCAAATATATTCCTGGTTCAGAAATAACTGATGAAAAATTCTACAGTAAAATAAATAACTTTAAACTTGGAAAATTCTATTTAACTCACCCTACTCGTTTATTAAATGGCATGAAATATACCGCAAGTAAGGCATTCTATACTAGTACCGGACTAGGTAAGTACTCAAAAGCTGATAGTTTAACCCCAGTTAGGGATTTCCATCGTTTCACACTTTGGTCATCTATAAGGGAAAAAATATTGCCTAGAAATTTATATTTTATAGGATTAATTTATCTTATTGTTCTGTTATGCTCACTGTATAAATATATTCGAAATAGTTCTAACCCTGAAATCAAGAACAAAATTCTCTTGCTTTGGACTGTTATATTTATAGGTATACTTCAATTTCCAATGCCTTTTGTCGGCAATGGAAAGGCTGATACCTCGAAACAATTATTTTTATTCAACTTCACTTTTGATGCATTATTAATGCTTATTCTTGTTTATATTCTATTTAAAGTAAATAATCTATTTAAAATAAAATTTAATTCATCTCATAAATAGGCTTAACAAGTAATCTTAGAGTAATTGTAATTTTGTTTACTCTAATTAAACCAATATCTATATTTGTTTATCACTAACTTATATTTATGTTTGCATCACATATTTAATTTATTTTATAGAAAATGAAGGCTAAGTATACAATGCTTAATTTGCATTATATACTTAGCCTTCACAATTTTTATTTACTTTTATTCCTTATTCTCATACCTTAAAATAATTAGCTGATTTATATTATTTTAAAATTCGAATGATTAATTTGGTTTTAATATTAAATTACTATATCCCAATTATTCAAATTATCTTTTATTGCCAACTATATGCATTCTAAATAGATTAATCAATATTAGTGTAATACCCCCAACCGTATCTATTATAACATCTCTAAAAGCACCTTCTCTTCCTAAAACAAATAATTGATGTATTTCATCAGAACAAGCGTAAAGAAATACAAAAGCTACTGTCACAAAAATAACTCTTCTGATATTAAAATACAATTTAAACACATTAAACGCTAATAATGATAATACCATATATTCAAGAAAGTGTGCGCATTTTCTAACTATAAAATTAGTAAGCTGTCCAAATATTCCATTCATATTGATACCTATAGCAGAAAGAATATTTATTACGCCTTCACTTTGAGAATCAGATATTTGAGCAGGTTGATTAGACATAATAAATATCCCTATCATCCAAACTATTAATAAAAACCAGTAAATAATTTTCCTTTTGTTCTTCATATTCCATCCTCTTTAAGTACAATTTTAAAATTCACAGATATTATATTACTCAGACATATATCTATTTATATAAGCAAGTGATTCTTCTAATAATTCTTGCCCTTTTTCCAAACCATCGATTTTCATCTCTAAGCTACAAATTCTTTGATCAATTTGATACATAAACTGCTTTATATCTTGTAGTAACTTTGCTTCATAAGTAACTTGAACACCTTCATCATCAATGTATATTTTTTCTGGTGGAGCACCACACTTAGAACACTTAGCATATATTCCTTGTTTATCTAAATTATTAAACACCTTAAATGTATCGTTATTACACTCTGCACAATTTGATAACATTATAAATTCATAATAACTCACATCATAATAATAAGTACTTCCACAGTCTTTACATACTAATTTAAGTTTATTGTCTTCTGTTGATATATGAAATTCATTACCGCTACATCCATCTTTTTTGCAGACAATAGTTCTTACCATAATCCTACCCCTCGCAATATAATTTTTATACAATAAATAAAAATATTAAATTACATTTTTACATATATTTTACATATAAATTATATATTATAATTCATTCATTGTATACTTTAACAATTAGTATTTTTAGCCTATTTTATACTGTTGTTCTACTATTTTCTGCACCATATAACTCATACCAGTAATAAATATTATTTAACAACAATATTTATAATAATAAAACAAAAAAACTATGAATAAAATTCATAGTTTTTAATGGTGGAGATAAAGAGATTCGAACTCTTGACCCCCTGCGTGCAAGGCAGGTGCTCTCCCAACTGAGCTA
>NZ_JAKGTE010000063.1:0-12449 GCF_022324665.1 Clostridium sp. YIM B02500
TTAAGGTCTATAGCGCCGATGGTACTGCATGGGAGACTGTGTGGCAGAGTAGGACGTTGCGAGATAAGCAAAAAAGATAGTTGTAATAACTATCTTTTTTTATTTTGTAATATTTCGCACTTTTAATAAGTAGGCTCTATGGTATTAATTGATTCATGTGCTTGAATTGTATCATTTAAAATATATGAATAATTATAAAGTTTAAGGTAATATATTAAAGTTGTTTTAATACTAATTGTTAAAGAGAGGATTCAAGATATGGATTCTCTTTTTTTATGGTATGAATTTTGGTGAATTAAACACTATTATCATTGGTTAGATAGTGAAGATCGCCCTCTGATCATGATTTTAAAAAGATATATAAGTGACATGAGTTTAAAATCATTTTTCCAATATTAAAAACTTAGCAGAATAAAACTTAGGTGCTGCTCACTTTATTTCCTAATACACAGCGTCTTTTATGCGCTTGATTATTGCTATTCTGTGAATTAATTTTAAATTTAATAAAATGAATGATTGAATATTATACATTATATATGGATAAAAATATATATTTATTATCTTAAAAGTTAAATTAATTATAATTTTTATTAAAAATAAAGAAAAATAAGTGAAAAGTACCATAAAATTTGGTAAGATATATATATAGTGAGAATTATAATAAAGAGAAGCATTTAATTTAGTTTATGAGAGGGATATGAATATGGATGGGGGTATAGTTTAATGCAAAATGATCCTAAAAGCAGTAAGATTAAAGATAAAGATGAAATAGGTCCTAGAGATATGAACGGTTTGACAGAAGAAGACGAAAAAGTATCTATCGAAGATAATTCATCTGTTGAGAAAAGAATAAGTAAGACAAAGGGAAGAGCGAAAAAGAAAATTTCCTCAAAGGAAACAACTGAATTAAATCCAATTAATAATCTAGATATTAAGGTAAAAGACATTACTACAAATGATAAAGAAATTGGTATTAAATCTAAAGGGAGTTTAAAGAAATCTAAGGCAATTGATAAGAAGAATGCGTTGGAGAATAAAAACGAAGAAAAAATTATTTTAAAAGAAGAGAATAATAAAGAATCTGAATTGGAGGGTGGAGATAATATTAATAAATCTAAATCCACCAAAACGAATGAATTAAATGTACAATCAAAGACAAAAAGAACAACTAATAAATCTTCAAAAGGGAAATCTGCAGTAACTTCAACAAAAGCAAGCGCAAGAAAAAAATCAGCTTCAAAAGAATTAATGGGAGAATTTCAAGCAGAAGGGGAGAAGATTGAAAAGTCGAAAACAGAACATAGTAAAATTAATGTTAAAAAGAGAACAGAAAGTATTGATAAATCTGAAATAACTAATCTTAACACATATTTGTTTCATCAAGGTAAAAACTATGAATCTTATAATATTTTAGGCTCACATATTAAAACTGAGAAAAGAAAGAAAGGTGTGCAATTTGTAACGTGGGCACCTAATGCAAAAGATGTATATGTAGTTGGGGATTTTAATAATTTCGAAGTAAAAGAGGAATACAAACTTGAAAGAATAACTGAAAATGGATTATGGAGAGGCTTTTTTTATACTGCGAAGGCCGGAAATAGATACAAGTATTGTATAGTGGGAAGCGATGGAGAGATGGGAGAATACAAAGCCGATCCGTATGCAATACAAAGTGAATTGAGACCAGATAATGCATCAATAGTATATAAGCCTAAAGCTTTCAAATGGAATGATAAAAAATGGATTGATCAAAGAAATAAAATAAATGTACTTGAGCAACCATTAAATATATATGAGATACATTTGGGCTCATGGAAGACAAATAAAGATGGCGGATTCTTAAAATACGAAGAAATCGCAGAAGATTTACCTGAGTATGTAAAAGATATGGGATATACACATGTAGAGCTTATGCCGCTTATTGAACATCCATTGGATGCTTCTTGGGGATATCAGGGGACAGGTTATTATTCACCAACAAGTAGGTATGGGGATTATGAAGGTATTAAAATTTTAATAAATAAATTGCATGAGGCTAATATAGGAGTAATAATGGATTGGGTTCCAGGTCATTTTTGTAAGGATGCTCACGGATTATATAAGTTTGATGGAACACCAACATACGAATATCAAGAAGAATGGAGAGCGGAAAATAAGGGTTGGGGAACTTGTAATTTTGATCTAGGTAGAGATGAAGTTAAAAGTTATTTAATATCGAATGCATTATACTGGTATAAAGAGTTCCATATTGATGGATTAAGGGTTGATGCTGTATCAAGCATACTTTACTTGGATTATAGCAGATCGCCCGGGGAATGGATACCAAACAAATATGGAGGAAATGGGAATTTAGAAGCAATAGATTTTCTAAAGGAGTTAAATAAAGCAGTATTTGCAGAATATCCGACTGCACTTATGATTGCGGAGGAATCAACATCTTGGCCTAATGTTACAAAACCTGCAATTTATGATGGTTTGGGATTCAACTTAAAATGGAATATGGGTTGGATGAATGATACATTAGAGTATGTCGAAATAGATCCTAAATATAGAAAACATAATCATAAAAATATAACATTTGCGATGATGTATAATTATGCTGAAAATTATTTATTACCACTTTCACACGATGAAGTTGTTCATGGTAAGAAATCATTGGTAAACAAGATGTGGGGAGATGAATGGAATAAGTTTGCAGGTCTCCGAGCGTTTATGTGTTATATGATGGGACATCCGGGCAAAAAGTTATCGTTTATGGGGTGCGAATTTGCTCAGAAAATTGAGTGGAGAGAATATGAGGAATTAAAATGGAACCTAATCGATGATTTAGGAATCCATAAAAAAACTCAATTATTTTTTAAGGATTTAAACAATCTATACCTTAATAATAAAGCTTTTTGGGAGCTCGATCATGACTATAGAGGCTTTAATTGGATAGAAGCCGATAATAATGAACAAAGCATATTAATTTTTGCTAGAAGAAGTAGAAATGATAAAGATACACTGATTTTTATAATTAATTTTACTTCTATTGTGTATTATGATTATCAAATTGGAGTACCATTTTTGGGGAGCTATGAAGAAGTATTTAATTCTGATGATAGTAAATATGGTGGTTCAGGTCAGATTATGGGTGAAATGCTTGTATCTGAAAAGACTCAATTCCACAATCAACCATATTCTTTGAAAGTAAAAGTGCCTCCAATGGCAACATTAATATTAAAAGTGAATGAAATTAATGTAGATCAAGAAATTAAAGAAAAAGATGAATAAAAGGTTAAAAAGACCGTTTGAGAAAGTAAATATTATAAAAATATCTATAGTATAATGATATAAATTTATTTGCTAGAGGTTGAGGGGGATAAAGAATGAGAGTTTTATTTGTAGCATCTGAAGCTAGTCCGTTCATTAAAACAGGGGGGCTCGGAGATGTTGCTGGGGCATTACCAAAAGCACTTGCACAAAAAAATGCAGATGTAAGAGTTGTTATACCAAAGTATAAAGAAATTAGTTGGGAAGTAAGAGACAAGCTAAGGTTTGTTAAATGGTTTAATGTTAAAGTTGGATGGAGAGAACAATTTTGTGGCGTATGGGAATGCTTTCATAATGGAGTAACATATTATGTTTTAGATAATGAAGCATATTTTAAGAGAGATGAAGTCTATGGATTCTATGATGATGCAGAGAGATTTGCGTTCTTTGATAGGGCCGTATTAGACATGTTGAGGCAGATAGATTGGCAGCCAGATCTTATACACTGCAATGACTGGCAAACTGGGATGTTACCTGTACTATTAAAATTTGAATATAAAAGAAATGATATGTTCTATTGGAAGATGAAATGCGTATATTCAATTCATAATATAGCATTTCAAGGAGTATTTGATCCTCAAATATTACCGGAGTTATTTGGATTTGATATGGAGCTTTATAATAACACATGCTTAAAATTTGATGATGGCGTAAGTTATATGAAGGGTGGATTATGCTATTCAGATGTTATTACAACTGTTAGTAATACTTATGCATACGAAATACAAACACCTGAGTATGGTCAAAGATTGGATGGAGTATTAAGAGAGAGGTCCTATGCATTAAGAGGAATAACAAATGGTATAGATTATGATGAATTTAATCCGAAGACAGATAAATTTATTAAAAAGAACTATAGTATAAACTCTATTGAAGATAAAGCAATAAACAAGACGGAGTTACAAAAAGAGCTAGGGCTAACTGTTGATAAAAATATACCAATGCTGGCGATGGTAACTAGATTGACAAGTCAAAAGGGAATGGATCTATTAGTAAATATTTCTGATAAACTATTACAAGAAAATGTTCAACTAGTTATTCTAGGAACGGGAGATAAGCATTATGAGGAACATTTTAAATGGCTAGATTCTAGATATGGAAATAAGGTGTCTGCTAATATTAAATTTGATAATGGGTTAGCAAATAAAATTTATGCAGCATGTGATATGTTTTTAATGCCTTCACTTTTTGAACCATGTGGATTAGGGCAATTAATAGCACTTAGATATGGTTCTATTCCTATAGTTAGGGAAACTGGGGGACTCAAGGATACAATAATTGCATATAATGAGTATACTGGAGAAGGTAATGGGTTTAGTTTCAGAAATTACAATTCAGATGAGTTATACAATATAATAGAATATGCGTTATGGATATATAAGGATAAGGGTAAGTGGGAAAATCTAATCGAAAATGCAATGAATTCTGATAATAGCTGGAATAGGTCAGCTCAAATATATTTAGATTTATATAGAGAATTAACAGGACAAGATTAAGATGAGGACATAATGTTATGAGGGGGTATATCAATGCTCGAAATGGATAAAAAAACATTTAAAAAAGCTTATGTAAATAAGTTTTTAGAAATGCATGGTATTGAGTTAAAAGAAGGAACTAATCAACAAAAGTATGATGCTTTGGGAAGTTTAGTAAGGGATTATGTTACAAGAACTTGGCTTAAAACAAATAAAAAATATAATAAGACTGGGGAGAAGCAAGTTTATTATTTTTCTATGGAATTTTTACTGGGACGGTTACTTGGAGATGCTTTATTAAATATAGGCATAAGAGATATATGTAAAGAAGCGTTATCAGATTTAAATATAAATTTAGAAGAGTTGGAAAACTTGGAGCAAGACCAAGGACTAGGTAATGGTGGATTGGGAAGACTTGCAGCATGCTTCTTGGATTCAATGGCATCTTTAAATATTCCAGGAAACGGGTGTGGGATTAGATATAAATATGGATTTTTTCAGCAAAAAATTATAGACGGAAAACAAGTTGAGGTATCTGATGATTGGTTAAAGCTAGGAAACGTCTGGGAGAAGAGAAAAGCAGAAAAAGCAGAAATTGTTAAGTTTGGTGGAGAAATAAAAGTAAGCGAAATAAATGGACGCTTAAGCTTTATGCATATAAATTATGAGCCTGTATTGGCAGTCCCATATGATACTCCAATTGTAGGGTACGAAAATGAAATTGTAAATACCCTTAGATTATGGAGTGCGGAGGCGGTTTCAAACGAGTTTGATTTTTCATCATTTAGTAGAGGTGATTTTCTCCAAGCAATTAAGTATAAAAATTCAGTTGAATCAATTTCGCAAGTGCTGTATCCAGAAGATTCGTTTTATGAAGGTAAAATGTTAAGATTAAAGCAGCAATATTTCTTTGTTTCAGCGGGAGTTCAAAGCATTGTAAGGCACTGTAAAAAGCATGGAAAAGATATATTGTTACTAGATGAAAAAGTAGCAATTCATATAAATGATACTCATCCTACACTTGCGATACCGGAACTTATGAGAATATTATTGGATGAAGAAGGGTTAGAATGGGATACGGCTTGGAGAATAACAACTAATACAATATCGTACACTAATCATACAATTTTGGCAGAAGCTTTGGAAAAATGGCCAATAGATATGTTTCAAAAATTGCTTCCAAGAATATATATGATTGTTGAAGAAATTAATAAAAGATATTGTGCAGAACTTTTAACTAAATATCCAGGCAACCTTGAAAAAGTTAGAAGAATGGCGATAATAGCTGATGAGCAAGTCAAGATGGCACATCTAGCGATTGTAGGCAGTCATAGTGTAAATGGGGTAGCAAAACTTCATACAGAAATATTGAAGAAAAAAGAGATGACAGACTTCTATTATCTTTATCCAAATAAATTCAATAATAAAACTAATGGAATTACTCATAGAAGATGGCTTTTAAAAAGTAATCCAGAGCTTACAAAACTAATTAAAGATACAATTGGAGATAGCTTTATAAAACATCCACTTGATCTAAAAAACTTTGAGAGGCATTTGTATGATGAAGTGATTCTAGAACAGTTAGGAAAAATTAAAAAATTTAACAAAGAAAAGCTAGCAAGTATAATATTAAAGAATGATAATGTAAGAGTAGATCCTGATTCTATATTTGATGTTCAGGTAAAAAGAATACATGCTTATAAGAGGCAAGTACTTAATTGTTTAAGAATAATGGATTTATATAATAAATTAATTGATGATCCTAATTACGATATAGTTCCAAGGACGTTCATCTTTGGAGGAAAAGCTGCACCAGGTTATTATTTAGCTAAAAATACTATTGAATTAATAAATTGTGTTGCAAACAAAATAAATAATGATTCTAGAGTAAATGAAAAGATAAAAGTTGTTTTCATTCAAAATTATAGAGTTTCGCTGGCTGAACAAATAATCCCGGGAACAGATGTAAGTGAGCAGATCTCAACAACAACAAAAGAAGCTTCAGGAACATCAAATATGAAATTTATGATGAACGGAGCTATTACAGTAGCAACATTAGATGGGGCAAATATTGAAATAAAAGATGAAGTTACAGATGATAATATAGTGATATTTGGATTAACTGCAGATGAAGTATTGAATTATTACAAAAATGGAGGATATAAATCTATTGATATATACAACAATGATATTAGAGTAAAAAGTGTAATTGATGATTTAATAAACGGAAAATATCATAGTGATAAAAATAAATTTAGAAGTATATATGAAAATCTAATAAATTATAATGATGAGTTTTTTGTTTTACAAGATTTTGACTCATATTTAAAAGCTCAAGATAAGATTGATACTCTTTATAGGAATGCTAATAAGTGGCAAAGAATGTGTGGAATTAATATTGCACATTCAGGGATATTCTCATCTGACAGAACAATAGAAGAATATGCAACAGGTATTTGGGGATCAGAGGTAATCTATAAGAATCTATAGGAGGATTAACTGAATGAATGATATACAGGTATTACATGACTCTCAAAGCATAAGATTTAGAAGGCCCTTTGGCGCTGTAGAGGCTGGTCAAAAGGTTAAGATATCTATTAATATTAATAAAGACATAATTGTAGCAATCGAATTGATAAAATTCGATGGAACTAAAATGAATATGGGAATGAACAAGGAATATTTAAATAATGGTGAATTTAAATATTCTGTAGAAATTGATACATCTGATGCTTTGGGGATATTAGAATACTATTTTATTTTAATAGATGGGTATGACAGAGTATATTATGGAAATAATGACAATCACTTGGGAGGAGTTGGCCAAATATATACTTATAATCCTGTGCCATATCAAATAACTGTATATGAAAAGTCATTCGTACCAAGATGGTATAAAGAGGGTGTAATATATCATATTCTAATAGATAGATTCTATAATGGAAATGAAAATAAAATTATAGATAATATAAAAGGAAACTCATTTATATACGGAAGATGGGATGATAGTCCTATGTATATTAGAGATAGTTTTGGAAAAATTGCTAGGTGGGATTTTTATGGAGGAAATCTAAGGGGGATAATAAAGAAATTAGATTATATAAAGGAATTGGGAGCTAATATAATAAAGTTAAGCCCAATATTTAAATCCCCTAGTTGCCATAAATATGATACAGCGGACTATGAAATTGTAGATGAAATGTTCGGTACAAATGGTGAATTTAGAGAATTATGTAAAGTGGCAAATAGTAAAGGAATTAAAATTATTCTAGATATTGTACTGAGCTATACAAGCTCTGATAGTAAATATTTTAATAAACTAGGAAATTACGACGATGTTGGAGCGTATAATTCACCAAACTCTAGATTTTATGATTGGTATAAATTTATTACATATCCATATAGGTATGAATCTTGGTGGGGAATGGATGATAGACCGAATGTTAACTCGATGCAAAAAGAATATGTTGACTATATTATAAGTGGAGATAATTCTATTATAAATAAGTGGACAGATATGGGAGTTAGCGGATGGTTTTTAAATGTGACAGATGAGCTTCCAGATGAATTTATAGAACTAATAAGAAAGAAAATCGGAGAAATAAATAAGGATACTGTACTTTTAGGTGATATATGGGAAGACGCATCTAATAAGATAAGTTATTCAAGAAGACGAAAATATTTACAAGGGAATGAAGTGCAAGCTGCAACTAATTATCCCTTAAGGGAAAGTTTAATTAATTTTATCAAGGGGTATATAAAGTCAGATAAGTTAAGACAAAAAATTATGTCATTGTACGAGAACTATCCAAGAGAAAGTTTTTATGGAAATATAAATATTTTAGGTACCAATGATACAGAAAGAATTTTAACTGTTCTGGATGAAAATATATCACTGTTAAAATTACTTATAGCAATTCAATTTACTTTGCCAGGAGTACCACTGATATACTATGGAGATGAAGCCGGCATAAAAGGTGGAAGAGAGCCTGATAATAGGAGAAGCTATCCATGGGGGAAAGAGAACAAAATGCTTGCTGATTTCTACCATAAAATAATTAAAATAAGAAATAATGAAGATGGGTTAAAAAAAGGGAAGTCAAGTATCTTTGAAACTGATCCAAACGTATTTGCGTTTGAAAGAAAATATGAAAATGAAAGCGTAATAGTATTAGTAAATGTTTCAAGCGAAGCTAAATTAATTAAAGAAATTAACTTAAGTGGAGATTATGTGAATTTACTTGATATTAGTGAAAAGTATAAGTTTATAGGAAGTGATAGCGTTATAACTATCTTTCCGTATGATTTGAAAATATTGCGTAGGATCTAGTTCATTGAGTTTGATTATATAATAAAAAATTGACAAATATTTTGATATATGCTTATGTGGAATTTAATGGAAAATAAATGTATAATATATTGTATGTAAAAATATAAATATAAATTCTAGGGGTAATCATATTATAAAATAATTATTAAAAATATAATATGCTTCTGCAAGTTCACTTAAATAAAAATGTAATAACAATCATTTTTTTTGAACATAGGAGCATATAATATAAAATTTATCTAATGAGAACAAACACATATGAGAGGAGATAATATTATGGGTAAAAATGAAATTGTGGCAATGATATTGGCTGGTGGACAAGGATCGAGGTTAGGGGTATTAACAAAAAAATTGGCTAAACCAGCAGTACCGTTTGGAGGAAAATATAGAATTATAGATTTTCCATTAAGCAATTGTTCGAATTCAGGAATATATACAGTAGGAGTATTAACACAGTATAAACCACTAGAATTAAATGCACATATTGGCATAGGAGAAGCATGGGATTTAGACAGGGCTCATGGAGGGGTACATGTATTGCCACCATATCAAGAAGAAAAAGGCGGAGAGTGGTATAAGGGTACTGCAAATGCAATTTATCAAAATATAGAATTTGTTGATAGATATGATCCAGAATATATTTTGATTTTATCTGGAGATCATATATATAAGATGGATTATACAAAGATGCTAGATTTTCATAAAGAAAAACAGGCAGAGGCAACTATAGCTGTTATTGAAGTGCCAATGGATGAAGCATCTCGATTTGGAATAATGAATACAAGGGAAGATTTATCAATATATGAATTCGAAGAAAAACCAAAAAGCCCAAAAAATAATCTAGCATCGATGGGAATATATATTTTCAATTGGAAAACTCTAAAAAAATATTTGAGAGAGGATGAATCGGACAAGACATCAAAAAATGACTTCGGAATGAATATAATTCCAAGTATGCTTGGTAATGGGGATAAAATGGTTGCATATCCATTTAAAGGATATTGGAAAGATGTTGGTACTATAGATAGCCTATGGGAAGCAAATATGGATTTGATAAGAGAAGATAATGAACTTGATTTACATGATGAGGAATGGAAGATATATTCAGTCAATCCAGTAAGGCCGGCACAATATATAGGCGAGAATGCAAAAGTATCTAATTCATTAGTTGTTGAAGGTTGTGTTGTTAATGGACAAGTGGAAAGCTCAATATTATTTCAAGGGGTTCAAATAGGAAAAAACTCAGTTGTTCGAGATTCAATAATTATGACGGATGCTAAAATAGGTGATAATGTAGTTATTGAAAAAGCAATTGTTGGAAGCGGAGCAATAGTTCGAAAAGACTGTAAGATTTCTTTAGGTGATGAAATAGCTATTATTGCAGCAAAAGAAGAAGTAAAAATGGGTACAGTTATAGAAAATAATAAAGCAGTTTAGCGAGATCACTAAGGGGGAGAAAGAAATGAAAAATTGTATTGGTATAATCAACTTAGATGAAAATGAAAACAGAATGGGTGAATTAGTAGTTAATAGATCTCTTGCTTCAGTTCCTATTGCAGCAAGATATAGAATTATAGATTTTATTTTATCAAATATGACTAACTCAGGAATTAATTGTATAGGAATATTTACAAAGAATAAGTCAAGGTCTCTAATAGACCATTTAACAAATGGAAGACCATGGGACTTAAATAGAAAAAAAGATGGATTAAAAGTTTTTAACTTTGGAAATGATGAGCCTGTTTATGATGATGTCCATAATTTCGCTGAAAACATACAATTTTTAACACATAGTAGAAGAGAGTATGTATTATTAGCACCAAGCTATATGATTTGCAATATAGATTACAATGAAGTTTTGGAATACCATAAGAGTACAGGTAAAGATATTACAATGGTATATAAGAAGGTAAACAATGCAGATGAAGCTTTTGGTGATTGTGGCGTATTAAACTTTGATGATTCAGGAAGCGTTATAAGTGTAGGAGAAAATATAGGGAAAAGTCCGAAGGCAAATATTAATATGGAGATGTATATATTAAAAACTGAATTATTTATAAATATTGTAAATGAATGTGTAAGCAGTGGAATGTATCGAAAGGTCAAAGAGTATATTCATAATAATTTAAATACACTAACAGCAAGTGCTTACGAATTCAAAGGACATTTAGATTGTATAAATTCCATTAAGGCATTATATGATAGCAATGTGGGATTTTTAAATAGAAAAGTAAATAAAGAAATTTTTAATGATGAAAGACCTATATATACAAAAACTAAAGATGAAGCTCCAACTCACTATGCAGATACAAGCAGTGTTATAAACTCAATAATAGCAAATGGTTGTAGAATAGAAGGAACGGTTGAAAATTGCATAATAGGCAGAAGAGTATATATAGGAAAAAATACAAAGTTAAAAGATTGTATAATAATGCAAAATAGCAGAATTGGTGACGATGCAGTATTGGATAATGTAATTGCAGATAAAGGTAGCGAGATAAGAAGTGGTGAGACCCTTATTGGATCAGTTATGTATCCTTTGGTTATAAAGAAAAAAAGTAGTATTACTAAGTAAAGATATATAGAAGATACTATTTTTAGAAATTGAATAGTTATATTATTATAAAATATTAATTAGGTAAGTATCAGAAAATTAGATTTGTGATTCATTAAGTTAGTATTATCTATATTAGGAAAATTAAATGCAGAATTTGAACGATATAGTGATTAACAACTAAGAAATAATGTTAGCAAAGTATAATTTTATGATGCTTACTTTATTTATATAATACAACTTTAATATGTCTATTATGTGATAGATAAGGTATGTTAAAAACTTTATACATTATGGATTACTATTTTATTTATGGAACTAATAGAAGTATAAATTTATAGTATAAACATGATATAGTGACACAGAACTGTTAGTCTTAGAGAAATTTAGAAAGTAAATTTAATCTGGAATTTATTATAAGTATTAAGCCGTATAATCTCATTGCTAATTTGTAATAAGGGGATAACAGTATGCACATCACATAATATTTTAACAAATATGTTGACAGCATAACGGGAACGTGTTAAGATAAATAACGTCGCTGAGATATGTAAATAACTTAATGATAAATCGCAGATTTGTATCTTAAATATGATTTTAAAGATTTTGAAAAAGGTTATTGACATAATATAAAATAAGTGATATACTAAATAAGTCGCTTGAGGGTGACATAAATTAATAACTACAATGAGAATTGTAGGGAAGAAAATTGGTCTTTGAAAATTGAACAGAATAATATAAATACATTTAAGTAAACCAGCAATTTTTATTTGAGTAA
>NZ_JAKGTE010000064.1:0-11469 GCF_022324665.1 Clostridium sp. YIM B02500
ATCTTAGCTTACTCAAATAAAAATTGCTGGTTTACTTAAATGTATTTATGTTATTCTGTTCAATTTTCAAAGATCTTGTTGCCTTCAAGCAACTCATTTAGTTTATCATCATCCAAAATCAATGTCAACACTTTTTTTTAATTTCTAGCATTTTTCATCAACTCTCGTGACAACAAAACCTATTATATCATCATATTTATTACTCATGTTTTATTTTGCACTATTTTAAGATAAATATTCTTTATTTTCTCTCTTTTTCTTTTTATTACTCATTTATCAACACAGCGACACGCATGGATATGTTTAACTATACTTTTTATTTATTCACATTAATTAGTGCCGCTATGTCATGATTTCAATATTCAGTTTTTATTTTTCTTTTACCATATTCCAACTCTATCTTCTGGTCTTACATACATTTTATCTCCTTCTTTTATATTGTAAGTTTTATAAAAATCCTCAAATTGAGATAAAACTGCATTTACCCTTACCTTTTTAGGTGCATGTGGATCGTTATTTAATAAATACTCTTTTAATTCATTCGTTGATATTTCTCTCCATACTGTCGCGTAGTTTTCAAATAAATCCTTTAGATTAGGATCTTCCATTTTTTTTGCAATATCTAAAACACAAGCCATACCACCTAAATCACTTATATTTTCTCCTACGGTTAATATTCCATTTACATTCTTTTCATTCCCCATATTTATATTAGAATAATAATCCACCACCTTTTTACTCCTGTTTGTAAATTCCTTATAGTCATTTTGATTCCACCAATTTTTTAATTTACCAGTTTCATCAAATTGAGCACCTGTATTATCGAACGCATGAGTAAGTTCGTGTCCAATAACAACTCCAATTCCCCCAAGGTTTTTTTCTTTTTTTGCATTTTTATCGTAAAATGGTGCTTGCAATATTCCTGCAGGAAATACAATTTCATTATTTAAAGCATTGTAGTAGGCATTTACAGTACAAGGCCCCATGTTCCATTCATCTTTATCAACCTCATGATTTAACTTGGAAAACTGTTTTTTACTTTGAGATGTATATATACTTATTAGGTTATCAACTAATGATCCTCCTTCACCATAGGAATTTATTACTACATCACTATAGTCATTCCACTTTTCAGGATAACCCACTTTAACATTGACATTTTCCAATTTTCTGAGCGCCTTCTCTTTAGTTGATTTACTCATCCAAGTATTGCTTTGTAGTCTATCTTCAAAGTTTTCAATTATCTCTTTTGACATTTTTTCTACATCGTTCTTCGATTCATCATCAAAATGTTTATTTACGTACAATTTACTTATAATCTCATTCAATTGTCCACTAACAAATTTCACCCCTGAGCCTTCATCTAATTCCGAACATTCTACTCCATAAAGCACTTTTCTTAATTCATTACACGCCTCTCTATGTTTAGATGTTAAATAATTATCTGTGTTCATTAATACATTGGTTTTAAAATATGTTTTTATATTTTCCAAATTATCTTCGCTAATAATTGAATTTACTAACTTTAATTCTTCTGGGTTTTCCACTATTATTTTCTTTGGATTATTAATATTTAATTTATTTAATAATCCAGGTATATCTGCATTAGGTATTAACTTATTTAATTCTTTTACTGTATATAAATTATAAGAATTCTGTATTCGGTTTTCATCTTTAGCTTCCTCCTCATAAGAAGGTATCTTTTTAGCAAATTCATTCTCAATATTAAAAAAAGTTTCCGCATTTTTCCTTGCTACATCTTCATTTTCTCCATATAGCATATGTAATTTAGCTATATAATTTATATATATCTGTTTTATTTTTTGACTCTTCTCGCTAGTATCCTTATAGTAAAACGAATTTCCTAATCCAAGATTACTTCTAGAAACATATAAAACATTAATGTTACTATTCTTATAGTCTGGACCGACGCCTAAGTTTATTAGAGGTTGAAAATATGAGAATTCATCATCCTTCAATATGGCTTTAAGATCATTCGTATCCTTAATTTCATTTATTTGATTCATATATTTCACTAAAGGTTTTGTCCCTAATTCATCTCTTTTTTTCATATCTAGATAGTTGTTATATAAGTTTAAAACTTTTAACTCATCGCTATTCTTATCATAATTGTCTTTATTTTTTTGTATATCTGATATTATATTAAGAATATCTCCATTAACTCTCCCACATACTTCCTCAAATGTTCCATAGGAGATGTATCCATCATCAAGCTTTACCTTTGATAACCATTCCTTATTTACTGCATTATAAAAATCATCCTCTATCCTAGCATCACTATATGATTCTATACTATTACTGTTTAGAACACTTATTATATTAAATTCCGAGCTATATGGAGTATTATTTAATGAAGTTGATATACTTAAAAATAATACTAATATTATTGATGTAATTTTCTTAAGTGTAATTTTTCTCATACGTCTCTCTCCTCCTTAGTATTTTAATTGTAATTATCTATTTAATAACGATTCCAATCGTTTCACCTAAAGTTAGCCTAATACTATTATTTAATTTATTGCTATAAATAATTCATGTTTTTAAAATAAACAGAAAAAACCATCTTGAAATATCTATTTATTTCAAGATGGTTTTTGAATTATTACTCTTCGTAAATATATTATTTTTAAGATACGACTCCTGAAATTATAATTCCTATAGAAATCATAAAACCAGCTATAACTATAGCAACTGCAATATTTTTCTCCTTTAATTCTTGATTAAAATCAATCTTAGTTAGTACTTTATCAAAAAAGCAGTATCCGAAAATCAGCAATATAATACCTATCAATCCAAAAATAATACTAACTACAATATTGTTTACAATACCAGTCATAAATCTCTCCTCCTTATTACTATTTAAATAATTAGCCTTAGCTCATATTCTTCTATAATTGTATATTTTTAATATTGCACTAATCAAATTTAAAGCCTATATTAACACTCAATGTATGTAGCAACATACATTGCATTTTTATCAGTTATAAAATCTCCCATTCTAGTAAATACTCCTGATGGTATATCACCTGTTATATATGTACCTATTACAGGAAACAAGTATTTGCTTTCCTCTTTCATTGTTGAATAAATATTTGAATATAACGGTTTAATATTTATTCTATCTTGAAACACTATATCATCTAATTCTTTACTCATTTCATCATAACTTAACATAACACCTGCTCCTTCCCTTGAAAGATATGGCTTGGTTACATAATCAAAAGAAAGAACATTATCAGGCTCTAAGCATGTATATGGTATATATTTCAAAACAAACTCCTCATCATCACGTGAAAAGAATTTTTTTCTAACAAGCTCATGAATAACTGCGAATAGAGCCTTTGATTGAGTTATAAGTGTATGTCCAGGATTTATCAAGTACTGTCCCGAACTTAAAGGATCAATTAGTTTTTTCATTTCATCTTCATAAGAAAACCAGTCCAATGGATAATGCCTATAAATGGCATCAATTTCATTCCCATAGAGATAAATTTTATTGTTATTTACTTTCAAATCATATATATTTCCAAAAATCACACTATACTCATTCAATTCCTTTAATATTTCAGCTATTAAATTGCTTGTATATATATCCTCATAATACCAAGAAGTTACAACAGCAATATTTTTAACTTTCTTTATTTTCTTAAGTTCTTCTAATATATTAAAAAATGATTTTTTTATATGCTCCTTGAGATTTACATTAGGGTTTTGATATTGGATATTAAGTTTTTCTTTAATTATAGAATTTAATCCAATTGCTTCAACTAAACCTGCAGGTGTCTCAGAATTAAATTCTAAAATTTTCAAACTTCCATCATTATCAATAGCAAAATCAATTCTTCCTAATGCACAAAGTGATGTAGCACATGAAGTTGAAACTAATTTATAAAGTTCTTCTGGTATACCTAGTATAGGCCCGAAAAGTTCTATTTCTTTTTGTATATATGGATATATTTTTTTTAAAATCTCACAAAACTTACTACTTACTGAAAGCATTTCTTTATAGGCACATTCTTTTAAAATTAGTGAGTTCAATGATATGTATTCATAAATATTTGTGTAAGCTCCTGTGAAATTATATTTAAATACACTTTCATCTATTATTTCATTCCAAATTTCTTTTCTATTTTTAGGATTAAATTCCTTTATATAAACCGGGAAATTTTCAACTCCTATTGGGCACATCCATGTGTAATCATCATTAGTTAGAAGTTCTCTACTCCATCTAACCAAAAGTCCCTCTACTTTATAATCCATTATATAAATACCAAAGTTTCCAAAGGCCAAAACTGGAATATTCATATTATTATTCCCAGGCGCATAAGTATATTCTTGTCTAATATTTATCAACTTCTGCTTTACATGTACTTTATTGCTTTTAGATACAGTTTTAATTTTATTTTCCCACATTTCTTGTGTATAAAGCTTACCTATGTAAACCTCTTGACTATATCGACCCAAGGACGATTTAACAACATAGCTGTCCTTATTGATTATTACATCTTGTATATCATCCTGATTTAGTATTTCTGTGTACGGAATACATTTTGTAATTATTTCTTTATCCCTAATTGAAAGAAGCTTTGAATCAGATTTAACCAGATTCCATAAATAAGCGAAGAAGCCTTTTGCCTGAATAGCAATTACTCTAGGATCGTTAATTAACAATAGATTCCCACAATCAACACAATTCAATATTTCACTTATATTAGAAATTTCATAAAAAAATTCTGTAGGAAACAATCTTAAAATTATTTTAAGCTTAAAATTAGAATATGCATAAACATATCCATCTCTTACAGATAAATTATTAGGTCCAACCTGTACTATGTTAATATTAGTATCTTTCAAAATATGTTTAAAGTAATAACTGTGATGTAATTCTTCATAATGACACGGATCCATCAAAAATCCCACATCTATTTTTTCTTTCTCCATCTCATATTCTTTACATATTTTTAATAATTCTTTAACTACATTATTTATAAAACTAACATTTATATTTCCATCAAAACTACATTTACCTGCTAAATCAATTTCTTTTTGACCACAAGGTTTATCATAATTAAATTCTGCAAAATAAATATCCCCATCAACGTCTCTAAAAGTATCATATCTGGCCCAAAACATCGGAGACATTGGGCATTTCAAGCTAAATATTTTTTCTTTAAACATGAAATCATCAAAATAATTCAATAACTCACTATGCCCTTCCTTAATGTTCTTAAGTACATTTAATGAAATTCTATTTATTTCTTCACTATAAAACACCATTTTTTCATAAGTTGATTTATCAAAATAAAACGGTATTTGCGAGTGAACATACTCTTCACCTAAAGAACTCACCATATAGTTATTAAATAAAACATCTTCAGTATAATTAATCTGTTTTTCCATAGAGTAATCCACATCCTAAATAATTTCTTTACATACATAAAGATACTTAAAATTTTAATTATCTTATCGCTTATGCTAACTTGATGAACTTCCGCCCTTTGATCCAGAGTATCCTGATGATTTACCAACTGACGAATCTGATATGCTAGCTTTGCTCTTGCTAGAAGAGTCACTATTTATAGATGAACCACTGCTAAAACTATTCCACCCTCCAACGTGCCCACCGCCACTATAATTAGAACCATTTCCATCTTGGTCTTCGTCATCTTCTTTTTGAGGGTTGTAACAGCCTGTAAATCCAAGCGGTCCACTTACAAAAAATGCAGCAGCTACCGCAATGGATAATGCTTTCCTCTTATTTTTCTTTACTATCTGCTTGAAATCTTTCATTATCCCCTCACCTTTATCACTTCTACTTCTATATCCTCATTTATAAAATTTATATAATCCTGTAAGTCATCTTTAATCTTATTTATAGTCAAAATAGTTATTTTAGTGTATCCAAGAATTTTTAGTATATCCGCACTTGGAAGATCATCATCACTTATTCCATATTGATTATTCAATTTATCTTTCAAGTCATCACTCTTCCAATTATCATTATACCTATCATACGGTATCAGCATAATGAACTTTTCAGTACTTATTTTCTTTAAATTCAAACCATTATTTATCAATTTATTAATATTCTCTTTTGTCCCTATTATTCCAAATGGATGGAATAATAAATTAATATTTAGAATCGGTTTTATAAAATATTCATTATTTAATAAAAACGCTAAATTTAAAATCTCATCAATAGGTAAATCAACAATCAAAAAATTATTCTCGCTGCAGTTTTCCACTATTATATTCAATGCACCTTGATTGCATTGACATGTATTTTCTTCTTTTAATATGAAATTATCATAGGTTTGAAGTGAAACAAATGGTGTACTTCTGAAGAACCCTTGAAATGGCCCTAAATTTGACTTCCATATTGTATACACCTTTCTTAAATCTATATCTTGTAGATACATATAATCCTACCTTTCATATGTTACTGCATAAATTCCACATAAAGATATACACTGCTTAAATCCCTCTTGAGTTATAAAGACTAAGTGACTATCTGTGGATTCACTTTCACATATTTCCCCCATAATGGTAATTTCCGGATTAGAATTTTGCCAAGAATTAAAATTTGAATAAATATTGATTTCTCTAGCATACGATAAAAAACCATATGAAAGTTTATAAACAATCGCAAAGTTGTTTCTCAACGAAAGTATTTGCCTATACTTCTTGAAGTCTTCCAATGTATCAATAACTAAAACTCCATTGTATATAGAATTCACCTCGCCCTCCAAGGTCTCAGTTGGTTTATCATCAAACCACTCATTATAAGTCCTATAAATAAAAATCTCCATTATTTACTCCTCATTTACTTTATAATACTAAATAAATATTACTCATATCTATCATCACTTACATGTCGTGCTCTGCACAGATCATTACGCAAATTTACAAATTTAATAATATATATCTGAAAACTCAATACTTATCTTTTCTACTTTACTTTCATATAAACGTCCATCTGATGATAGTTTATCTTCAACAAATCTAACAGGCAACTTGACTACAAATTCGCTTCCTTTTCCAAATTCACTAAAAGCCTTAATATCTCCATTATGCATATCTACAATAGATTTTACAAGGGATAGCCCTATACCACTGCCCTGGCTATTGCGCGCAAGTGTTTTGTCTATTTGTCCAAATCTTTCAAAAATCATATTTAGTTTATCCTTCGGCATTCCAACGCCATTATCTTTAACAGATATTACAATATTATCTTTTTTATCATACATATTAACCAATATCTGTCCTCCTTTATCAGTAAATTTAATAGCATTAGATAATAAGTTTAACATTATCCTTTCAATTTTATCCAAATCGATTGCCATATCCTTTTCTTCCACATCTGTATCAAATATTAAGTCAATCCCCTTATTATTTGCATAATCTGCAACTGATAATGTTATATCTTCAATGACACTTACAACATTATAGTTTTGGAGATTCATTTTAAAGTATCCAGAATCAAACTTTGATATGTCAATAAGATTATTTACAAGTCTTACAAGCCTATAGCAATTTTGTTTCATTGTTTTTAAGTATTTACCTGATTCTAACTTATTTTTATCATTGCCTGACAATGATAAGATCTGAACAGCACCCAGAAGTACATTCAATGGTGTTTTAAGTTCATGGGATATATTAGAAAAGAATTCTGTCATCATCTTATTAAGTTCTGTAGCCTTACTTATCAATTTTTTGTTTTCCTCGATGTTACTTTCTAAAAGTTGTATTTGCCTTCTTGAGGTAATATCCCTAAGCATGACCATAGCAGAAGGTTGTCCTTTATACATACAAAAGCTATTTGTAACTTCAATGTCCACAATTTTCCTATCAAGTCTCAATAGCTTGCTTTCAACAAATGGTGTACTTAATTTATTACATATAGCATTATCTATTCTTCTATAAACTGCACCTTTAGCTTCATCTGTAATTATTTTCTCAATATCTATTCCTATGATTTCTTCAACCTTTTCCGCTCCCAAGAGTTCAGCCATTTTCTTGTTCGCAAATATAAACTTATTATTACTAATAACAAAAATTGCATTGTCAGAGTTGTTTATTATCATATTAAGACATTCTTCATTATTAAATATTATTTCTTCAAATAATTTCGCTTTATTATCAGCCGTATATAAATCACTATTCATAAGATTATATGGCTTTCTAAGTCCCGTCTCTACAACTCCTTTGTATAAAAAATATGCAGCCAAAATCATTATAGTATGTCCTATTATAGTGGTAAATTCTGACGGAACTACATAACTTACAAAAAACATTTCGCATATTCCAGATAATATAAGAAAACATTCAAAGCATACAAATAAATACTTATCAATATTTTTTCCGAATATAAAAAATACAGTAGCAATTATTAAAAATGCAGTACACAATACATATTCACTAACTATTTTGAAGGAGGTCAACCCCACATTTTCCACATAGCAATCTGGAAAAACTTTAAATATACATATTGACGATATCAAAAATACTGTTATGCAAAAATAAGCAATGAATAATGCATACGGATTTACATTCCTTTGTGGGCTTATTTTAAATATTATTGCAATCAAGCATGTAAAAGCACCCATGTATCTTGAAGCAATCCAAAATTGAGTTGCTATCTTTAATCCATCCATACTGCTTAAAAAGGGCATTCCAGTATAAGTAAGCGTATGGAATATTCCTAGTACTGCTACAAAAAAGTATCCAATTCCCAATATTAATAAAAAGTTGTTCTTATTAATTCTATAAGTATTAAAAGAAAATACAAATACTACTGCAAAAATAAAATTAATAAATAACTCAATTCCAGTATGAAAAAATAAATTACTATAGTTGTTCATAATGATCAGAAATGCCATAAAAATAAAAAAAAAGCTCCATTCTATCAACAACTCAAATTTGATAGATTTTGAAAGCCTTCTAATTCCTCCTGTACTCACAATGTGTACCTCCTTATAAACGTTTCTTAATAAAATTATCTTTAGATTTGTTTAATCATCTCACTATTCTTTATTTTACTACTTATACATAAATATGTAAATGTATTCGTTGCTATAAGAAAGCTCTAAGAGCTTTATAACTTCTTTTAAAAAGTTATATATAGGCTCTAATCATAAAACATCTCATGAATATCATATTCTTCACAATAACTCTATATACTGTAAACTTTATAAGTTAGAGCCTATATACATTTTTATTAAACTTCCTATAAATATATCCTTTTATTAGCTTTCATTTTTTGCATACCATTTTCTTATGATTTCAACACTTTCATCACTTGGATAATACTTTTTATCATCACTAGTTTCACCTATTGCAAATATAGAGAATCCAAGATTCCAAGATTCATTTTCAAAGACACTTCTATATGCTTCAAAGCAATTTGCCTGTTCCTTATTATTTACAATATTAGAGATCAACGGATTATGTGGTTGAACAGAAGCCTTATTAGTTCTTGGAAAACCTAATTCTCCAAAGAAAATTGGCTTATTCCATTTATCATAGAAGTTTTTTACTTCCTGCTTTATATTTTGTTTTCTATCATATATTTGGGTACGCTCTAATGAACTTATTAAATTTTCTACAGTATTAGTATCATTAGAAGTAAGTTCAAAATAAGATGCTATAGAAATGAAATCTACCTTTGAAAATATTTTATTATTTAATTTTTCATTATACTTATCTGTAAATTCTGGTGAGAAATCTTTCGCTGTAACCCAAAAATTTGTTCTATAAGTTAATAAACCTTTGTAGCGATCTCTAACATAATCAACCATATCACACATTTTCTGCTCATTAGATTCCATATACACAAAACTAGTCCCTATGTTTAATGCATCAACATGGTATGGTATAGCTATATCTTTAATTAAATTTCCCAAAACATTATTAGTCCAGTTATTAAAAAACTCATCTATATTATTTGGTTTCCATTCTGTTTCTCCTGTACTTCCGTTCTCAATCCATGGATAAGGTTCTAATATTATATTTATTTTCTTCCATCTTAATTTTTCAAATAATTCAATAGCCCTCTTTTCACTTCCTTTATCTATTGTCATATTACTAGAAGTTCTACTATCTATATTTATAACTACTGGAACATTTAAAGTATTCAACTGCAATTTATCTATATCTTTAAGTACTTGATCTATATTATAGTCAGTTGATAAATTCCCAGATTTAATTTTTGTTTGAAATTTTGAATTTAATGTTTTTCCCTCTATTTTATTAATCATCTCATTAATAAATCCTCTTGACTCTATGTTAATGTTATAAGCATAAAAAGCAAATGTAATCATACTTAAAGTAATAAATATTAATACTCCTCTTTTAGTCATTTTACCACCTACTCTATCGGTTAATCGTATATTATTTCCATACACATTCATTACTCAGTTTTCGTATTTCTTGAATTACTTTTCCAAAAATTTCAATAACAAGGAAAACTCTACATTATATTAATAATGCTAAGACTTTAATCTCTAAATATATTGACATAACTTTTTTAAATTATTTCATTATTATTCCCCCAAATAGGGGTGATTAAAAATTTATTGTCTCACTATAGAATTTTTCATAAATTCGTGCACCACAATCTTATCCACAACGAAAAAAAATATAATTACTAACAATAATATAAGTAATATATGTTTAAAATTAATTTTATTTTTCATATCACTATTCACCTCACAAATATATGAATAATATACTTTAATTATATACTTATTTATGTATACCATCCATAATCATCTAAATTATAGTGTGAATTATATGCTTTAATTAATATCATACTTATATTCTTTTAACTGCTCTGTCTTATGATAACCGCATGACTTATGCTCATAGCAATGACTACGGCAGGTAAATAAAAAAAAAGGTGCACTGACAACCCATACACCAATAAATAATATTAAGCTTTTGAAATACTAAACTTATGCCTTTTTAATTTACTATTCTTAAATCACATCTTATATAAGCTCTTAATTCTTTGCAATACATCTTGCGTGTAATCACATTCCATTTGCATATCCTTGTTAATTACTATCTCTATGACAAACCAAGGCTTTATTATATGCTATATTGTTACTTTCTGATATTGTGTAATTGTCTAATAATCTTGGAGACACTATAATATTTATCGTTAGCCTCCGTAATCATTGGTAAATCTATTTTGTTTGGCCGCAACAAAAAACACCAACGCTCTAAATTTCTTTAGGCCGCTGGTATTCCTCATGCTTGGTACACTTGGTGGGATTCGAACCCACGACTTCTGGATTCGAAGTCCAACGCTCTATCCAACTGAACTACAAGTGCATATTAATTTTTATATAAATAAAAACAACTGAAATCAGTTGTTTTTTGGAGCGGGTAGTGGGAATCGAACCCACCTTTCCAGCTTGGAAGGCTGGAGTATTACCGATATACGAT